>JAOTST010000013.1 GCA_029864785.1 Chromatiales bacterium
TCCTGGGTATGGGATAGCGAGCCACGTTATCTAATGGCACTACTCTATTTATCAATTATTGCATCGATCATCGGATTCTCCACCTACCTTATGTTGGTTGCTCGAATTGGTGCCAACAGCGCCGCCTACACTTTGGTAACGACACCCGTTGTAGCACTTGGGCTATCCACATTGTTTGAAGGCTATCAATGGACCATTACTGGATTTTTAGGTCTAGCACTTATTTTAGTGGGTAATATTATTATTCTTGGAAATATTCATACTAAATTAATTCGATTTATTCCTGCCTATAATCGAAGTTAGTAGCAAAGCGTATCACCTACATTATATTGAATATAATAGGTAATCTTGGCTCTGAATCGAGCAAAAAATAACGGGCTCAATGAAGTAATACGTATTCAAAAAAAAGATAGACCCGATTAAAAAAATATTCCTATTTTGATATCTTATTTTTCTCTTTTTTACGTTTCATATTTTCGATTAACGCATTAACCATCTCCTGCTCCGATATTTTGCTATCGCCGTCTGTATCGACAGTATCGAACACCCAGCTATTCGAATTTCTTGAACGTTTTCGTTTGATCTCTGCAAATTTTTCGAATTCAACACGATCTAAATAACCGTCTTTATCCGTGTCATGCACGGAATAGACACCGCCACCATCGGCTACAGCATAAGGAATAATTCCCATTGCTAGCACAAAAACAGATGCTATCGACAATTTACCGATAATTTTATCTGGAAAATTTTTTAAGCCCATATATTGTCTCCATATGTAATATAATTAATCATTATGTTGCTCATCCCTACAGTGCTGACCTATTCATCTGCATAAGTAGAGCCCTTTCATAGCCTCTTCAGTAAAAATATAGCACTGATTCCTGAACTCAACCTGAATAACCAGAAAAAATCATATTTTAAGTTTCAGTTCAGCTTCCTTATATATAATAAAAGCTCACCCCGTTACATTGGTAATATTTATGAGATACGTACTGACCCCGTTAAAACTTTCACTGTTCCTATTCATTTCTGTTTTTCCATTTACCTCTTATGCCGACGGTGATGCAGAGAAAATATTGAGCAAATGGTCTGATAATGAAAAAAATGGCGTACCCCCTGTAGAACTTCGACAATACAGCACAATATGCGGAAACTGCCATTTTCCCTATCAGCCTGGTCTACTCCCGCCTCTTTCATGGGAAATGACAATCTCAAATTTTGATAAGCACTTTGGGAAGGTGTTACATATATCAACCTTAAATAGAAAAATAATCTCCAACTATTTACTCGATAATGCCGCAGGACGCGTAAATAATGAGCTTTCAAATAAAATTCTTCAAACTTTGAGCTATGACCCCGTTGTGATACGAATCACAGACACGCCCTATTTTATGAAGAGACATCATGATGTCGATAACCGGGATAATATAAAACTCATGGGGCAATGTGATCAATGCCACAAAGATGCTATACAGGGGAAATATTAGATTTCCATTACTAATCCGATGGCTTCGTAAAGATCACTACATCTTTTTCTGGAATAGAAAATGTTGCGCCCCAATGGTTTGCCAACCATTGAAAGGTTTCAACTGAAAAGAAGCCAACATGTGTCTGATCATTTTTATAGTGCCATGTTGAGAAGGCATCCCGATCGATCACCCGTTTGGTCATGATGCCAAGTGTTCCACCCGGCTTCAGACACGACCAAAGTCTCTCTAGCTCCTCTCTTGGATGATGCAGATGCTCTACCACCTCAGATGCGGTAATGAAGTCGTAATCAAATTCTAACGGTTTAGTTTCAGGTGCATAGAACAGATCATAAACAGCCATGGAATGCCCAGCCTCTTCAAACATCACAGAGAGTGTTGGTTCTGGCCCGGAGCCAAAATCAAGCCCCGTACTTTTAGGAGGTATCTGCTTAGAGACCGGATCAAAGAGACGACTCAAAAATCGGCGATACCCCGAATCATCGACCGAATTTTCATGCAGATCGTATTCAGCACGCTCTTCTTGCCGCATTAAAAACTGATGGGGAGATACAAAGACCAGATGACAGTCGGGGCACTGAAAATAGTCTCGACTATCTTGATGAAAAAGAGTACTTGTTACTGTTTTACATAATGGACAAGTTATCTCAGCAATTTCAGTACTCACGCTATTTTAGAGTCTACGTCGTACAATAGTCGCAATCTCATCATCGGTCAGTTCAACAGGATTAGTCTTCATGCTGTTGTTACGAGCGTTAGCAACGATACGATTAATATCACCCTCTATCACACCGTAATGACTCAACCGTGGAATCAATAGCTGCTCGGTCCACTCTCTAAGCATCTCTATCAATTTTTCCGCAGCCGCCACATCATCCAGTTCAGTTTCACCCAGTAGACGTGCCACCTTGGCATACTTGGCAATTGCGGGGCTATCCGGTGCGCGCTGTTGCAACGCATCAAGATTGATCGACGTCGCCTCGGCTAGCGTCGTACCACAAGCAACTCCATGAGGAATCGGAAAGAGTGAGCCAAAGGGTTGTGCCAGACCATGTACCGAACCGAGTCCAACTTGCGCCAGCGTGATTCCCGAGATGAGTGCAGCATAGGCCATTGCTGCACGACCTTGTTGCGCCTTGTCACTACCACCGCCATCACAGGCATTCATAAAGCCTTCGGAGACGGCCTCTAATCCACTCCACGCAAGCGCATCAGTCAATGGATTAGCTTTGAGCGAAACATACGATTCAAGTAACTGAGTAAAGGCATCCATTCCCTGCGCAGCAGTGAGCTCTTTGGGACACGCTTGCATCAGTTCAGGGTCAATTACGGCAATACGCGCCACCAACATCTCATGCCGGAACGACTTTTTAAATCCGCCATCTCCATGTTCACCCTGCTGTTCACTCAGCACCGCATTCTTGGTTGCCTCACTACCCGTGCCTGCCGTCGTTGGTACGGCAATAAACGGCAGTGATGGGCCTGTATAGGGTAAACCTTTACCGACATCTTCCAGATAGTTGAGCACCGATTCACCTTCCGGGAGTAGGCCGGCGATCGCCTTAGCCGCATCGATCACACTGCCTCCACCGATCCCCACTACAACATCAAAGGCGTGTTGCTGATGGGTTGTGACGATCTCATCGATCAGTGTGGGTGATGGTTCACCTGATATGGTGACCTGTGTGTACTCGATTCCCTCTATTAGAAGGCCACTCAGTAACTTTTTCCAATGGGATGATTCAATAAACGATTTAGCTCCCGTCACAATCATGACCCGCTTGCCAAAGTAACGAATGTGTAACGGCAGTGTGGAGATAGTGCCTGCGCCAAACTCTATCTTGGGCAGATTAGCGATACTAAAGGGGCTAAAGTTCATCATCCGATTATCAGGAGATCTCCTAAGATTTGTGGACAACCTGATCTCTCAAATAGATAGGCAGTGCATTGGCTGCAGATACCCCCTCACCCTTTTCGATAACCGGGGCAGCCAGCATAGCAATATCTGCGGCACGGGGAAGCAGTGCAGCATCTGTGCCAATGAGAAGGTCGCTGAGGCGTTCGGCTAGTATCTCTCCATCACTCTGGAAACCACTGCCCACACCCAACCATTTGTTTGATTCTGGAAGAGGCGCCTCGATTGCGGGAACCACCTGTTCTGCAATGAGTTCTCTCATTTCGCCGGTATCCGAAAATTGATACCCAGCCCAGTAGATCTCACCCATACGAGCATCAATGGCCGTCAGTATATTGCTCTGTTCTCTCTTTTTATATTCTCCATAGGCCATAGCCGCAAGGGTCGAGATGGGAGCCACGGGAAGATCGGCTGCAAAGGCGAGACCTTGAATAACACCGGTGGCAATACGTACTCCAGTAAAGGCTCCGGGCCCACGCCCAAAGGCGAGCCCATCGAGATCAGTCGGTTTTAATCCCGCATCAGAGAGCAGTTGATCAACCATTGGCAAAATAAGTTGGGTGTGTTGCCGTGGGGCAATCTCAAACCTCTCAGTAACTTCACCATCCATTAATAGTGCTGCCGAACATGCCTCAGTCGCTGTTTCAACGGCAATTAATTTCATGGATTAAGTTTCCTCAACGGGGGTTTTACTCCACAATTTCATCGGGACGAGGCCAGGCATTAATAATCGCGCTGACCAGTGTGGCCAGGGGAATCGCAAAGAAGATCCCCAAAAACCCCCAAATACCACCAAAGAAGAGTACCGCCACAATAATTGCAACCGGATGGAGATTAACGACCTCAGAGAAGAGCAGAGGAACCAATATGTTGCCATCAAGAGCCTGAATAATGCCATAGACGCCCATCACCCAGGCAAATTCAGAACTCCACCCAAACTGAAAGAAGCCAACCATTGCAACCGGTAGGGTAACCACTGCTGCACCGATAAAAGGAACCAGCACTGAAAAGCCAACGATGACACTAAGTAGTACCGAATATTTGAGTCCCATAAAAGCAAAGGCGATAAAGGTGGCTCCCCCCACGGCAAGAATCTCCCAAAATTTTCCGCGTATATAGTTTCCAATCTGCAGATTCACATCATCCCAAATGCGTGAACTGAGTTTGCGCTCTTGTGGAAGGAAGCTGATAAACCATTTGAGTAAAAGGTCCTTATCCTTAAGAAAAAAGAAGACCAACAGAGGTACCAGAATAAAGTAGATAATCAGGGTAAATAGACCTGGAATCGAAGAGAGCGATAGTGAAAGCAGATACTGTCCCTGCCCAGCAATTTTTTGCTGCATCAGTTGTACCACTTCGCTGATCTGCCCCTCACTTATAAAAGAGTAATTCTGTGGCAGAGACATCAACATTGACTGACCCCGGCGCAGATAAGTGGGCATTTCGCCAATCAAATCAGCAACCTGGGTCCAAAGCAGGGGCGAAAGACCTAAAATAATAATGAATAGCGTTGCAAGAAAAAGGATATAGACGACCAAAATACAGCGATCACGACGCGCACCGATATCAACCAATTTGCGGACGATCCCTTCAAGTAGATAGGCAAGCACCAGACTGACGAGAACGGGGGCAATAAGATCGCCAACAAATAGAACGGTTCCTAACCCCAATAACAGCAGAACAGTCAGAAGGATTGTTTGAGGATCCGCAAAGTAACGTGTAAACCAATCCTTGATAACGTTCATCGAATTTTAGCTCTCTCCGTTTTCGATGGCAGGCACACCAAACTGTTTTTCATAAGTTTTAGAAAATAGAATTTCCAACTCATCGATAACCTCTACAGCAGCGCGTCCCTGCATCAAGTGTTCGGCCATTAAATCCGAGGTTTCATGTAAAATTTTAGAACGGTCAATCATGTGATACATTTCGGAAAGGCGCTTAATACCCGCAACCACACTCTCATCCGCAGGACGTTCGATAAATAGTGGCTTTTCAATCTTCACATCGCGCGGCTCACAATTGGCAGCGGTAAACTCAGCAAACGATATTACTTTTTCACGCTCTGAATCAGGCAAGGTTTTGTAAAGTTCAAGTAATTTTTCTTCACCTGAAGCGCCGTTATCGCCCTTTTTCTTAATATCAAACATTACCCTTACTTCTGATTGTCTTGGCAATAATCGCGAGCAAATTCTAGTAGCGTCTCCATCGCGCGCAGGCGAAACTTTTGTTTTTGATGAACAAAAGAGAAGGGTCGATCAATCGAGTGATCCAGATCGATAGCGACAAGCGTACCGAGCAGCAGCTCTTTATTAATCGTTGCACGTGAAAGAATAGAGATTCCCATGTCTGCCTCAACCGCGCCTTTCACCGCCTCAGGACTTCCAAGCTCCATCACCATATTGATTTCACAAACATCAATACCATCTAGAGCCAACGCTTCAAGCATCACTTCACGCGTTCCAGAACCCTCTTCACGACAGATATATGGAAACTCTTTTAGACGTGCGATGGGGACACTCTTTTCGCCTGCCAGAGGATGACTGGGCGGTACTGCAAGCACCATATGATCGCTGCGACACTTCTCAACAACCAGATTTTTATTGGAGACAGAGGCCTCAACGACCCCCAGATCAATCACATTATTTTCGATCATCGATACGATCGCGTCAGTGTTCCCCACCTGCAAGCGGATATTAACGTCAGGATACTTGGCTTTAAAATCACCTAGCAGCGCAGGCAACATATACTCAGCAATCGTCGTGCTGGCACCAATCATCAAGACCCCACTCACCTCTCCAGTGAGTTCGCGCACTGAATTTTCCATCTCTGAATAGATCACAAAGATCTTATCTGCGTATCCAAAAACGCGCTCACCCGCATCAGTCAGGCTGATTCGATTGTGTGTTCGATCAAACAGACGCGTATTAAAATACTCCTCAAGTTGGCGTACCTGAAAGGTCACCGCCGGCTGAGTCATATGCAGTGACTCAGCAGCCTTGGTGAAACTTAACAAACGTGCAACGGTGTGAAAAACTTGTAATCGACGGTCAGCCATAAGATCTCCGCGGGCAAAATAAATTGCCATTCAAATTATTTATGCAAAATTAGTCTTCTTTATATCACAAGATGCTAATTTTTTGAATAGGCCATAGAGGATACTAATGGATGATGTCGGCTATTTTCTCCAGCAGGGTTTACTGGCCTCATTAACCGCATCGGCTCGCGTAATGCCTATATCTTTTAGCATACGGTCATCTAACCGCAGCAACCATCTGCGCTGCCGCCTCTGCTCCAGACATTGAAGCACCTGCTGATACCAACTAGTTAAAATCGTTCTCATATCCCTGCTCTCCCTTGCACTTTCCCATAGATGCAGCGTCTGATGTAGTGTCTGTTGCATGGCGATCTCCTGATGATGTTGTTCGCTCAATGTAAAAATATCTCTCAGATATGGTGCATATGTTAAAGAAGAGCTACTATGCAGTACAGATTCAATATTTATTTAATTATTGCGATACAGATTGATTCAAACGCCATCTGTATCGCTCTTTTTCAGGAGTTCTGTACCCGTGAAGTTATATGAACAGGTGGCCGAAGAGATTTCTCTGCTTATTGACCGTGGCGTTTACCCCATTGGCAAGCGCATTCCAGGTACCCGCGAACTGGTCAAAAGATTTCATGTCAGCGTTTCAACCATCATGCAAGCCCAGCGCCTACTGGAGCGACGAGGTCTAGTCGAGGCGCGCCCCCGATCAGGATATTACGTTCGCTCACCTGATAGCCATCATGCCCATATTCCGGCACAATCTAAGCCCTCAAATAGACCCGCACTAGTCGCTACCAAGCAGATGGCATTAGAGATTCTGAGGTCATCGCAACGCAAAGGGCTTATCCATTTGGGCGCCGCTGTACCTGATGCCCAATATTTACCCTATCAGGCGCTCAACCGTTCCATTGCCAGCGTCACTAAGCGCCACGCATCGGAGATTCCGAACTACACCTTCCCTCCTGGAAACGAAGAACTTCGACAACAGATTGCCATGCGCATGGCGGATGCAGGCTGCGTCGTCTCTCCCGACGAGATCATTATTACCAATGGCTGTCATGAGGCACTAACCCTCGCACTAAAGGCAGTTACAAAACCGGGCGACTTGGTCGCCATTGAGTCGCCGACTTACTACGGCATGCTGCAGGCCATAGAGTCTCTCAATCTCAAGGTGTTGGAGATTCCAACCCACCCTCAGAGTGGCATCAGTATCTCTGCGCTGGAGCTGGCTATTGAACAGTGGGATATCAAGGCGTGCGTTGTCATTAGCAACTACTCCAATCCTTTGGGCTACCAACTTTCAGACCAGCAAAAATCTGATCTCGTTGCACTTCTAGATCGGGAGTCCATCCCATTCATTGAAGATGACGTCTATGGTGATCTCGGTTTTATGCCGCAGCGACCATGCGCCGCAAAACGCTTTGATCAAACCGACTCTGTGCTCTACTGCTCCTCCTTCTCCAAAACCATCGCACCCGGATTCAGGGTTGGATGGATTGTTGCAGGCAAGTGGCGAGACCAGGTCGAACATCTGAAATTTTCATCCTCACTTGCATCCCCTACCTTGCCGCAAATGGCGCTGGCACACTACCTCGATCAAGGCTCCTACTGCCGACACATTCGAATGGTTCGAGATATCTACGCCGAACAGGCGCATCGTATTGCCGAAATGGTCTTGCAACACTTTCCAGAGGGAACCAAAGTAACTCGCCCAACAGGTGGCTTCGTAGTATGGGTTCAATTTCCCGAGGGCATCGACACACTCCAGATCTATCATGAAGCGTTATCTTTAGGGATTAGCACGGCTCCGGGAATGCTCTTTTCCGCCGTAGGAAAATACAACCGCTGCCTGCGCCTGAACTGTGCCCTAAAGTGGGATGAACGAACCACTTGGGCCATCGTAACGCTCGGAGATATGGCCAAAAAAATCTTAAGCAATAACTAAATGAACAGGGAGAGATTTGGCTAAATCTTACGCAAACACACCAGATAGAGCGATTCGTCAGGTGGGGTGCCACTGCGCTGAGCACTCCACATTGCCTCTCCTAAACATTCCATCATCTTATGTTCTGCCTGATGGTGATCCGCTCGCTGTGAAAGTTGCTGGTGAAGCATGGCAATCCCAGGGGGACGATCGGTAGAGACCTGCTCGCGAATGGCGATATGCATCCCCATATGCAGGAATGGATTGGACTCCCCCTGATCCACCGCAAAGTCTGCATCAATGGTCGCCTCCCCCGCATTTAGCAATTTATGATACTCAGGGTGAAGCTGTACCACCTCGGCGATCATTAGCTCTAACGGCGTGAGATCTTGATCCTGCTGCGCCTTCTGCCAGGCATCGTAGTAGGCGCGTCGGATCTCGTTTCTATCATTTCCAAACATCAGTCGATCACTTTATCCTTAAATTCACAGAGGTCTTCGATCACACAGGCAGCGCATCGCGGTTTACGCGCAACACAGACATAACGCCCATGCAGAATCAGCCAGTGATGGGCATCCTGTTTAAATTCATCGGGCACAAACTTGATCAGCTTCTGCTCCACCACATCAACATTTTTACCCGGTGCAATCTTGGTGCGATTCGAAACACGGAAGATATGGGTATCAACCGCAATGGTGGGCTGTCCAAAGGCGGTGTTGAGTACCACATTGGCCGTCTTGCGCCCCACGCCCGGCAACGCCTCCAATGATTCGCGATCTTCCGGCACCTCACTACCATGTTGCTCCATCAAGATCTTGCAGGTTTTAATGACATTCTTCGCCTTACTGTTAAACAGGCCAATTGTCTTGATGTACTCCTTCAGTCCCTCTTCACCCAATGCGAATATTTTCTTTGGCGTATTGGCTACCGGATAGAGCTTAGCCGTCGCCTTATTGACTCCCACATCTGTGGCCTGCGCCGAGAGGATCACTGACACCAGAAGTTCAAACGAACTCTGGTAATTGAGTTCGGTTGTTGGTTCCGGATTTTCTCTGCGAAGCCGAGTAAATATTTCGCTACGTTTCTGCTTGTTCATAGTGACTATTCTACAAGATAACTACGCTGGATTAACTGCCTGAAAGCTCCGCTCTTACAAAAGAGTCCATTATTTGTCAAAATAGCGCACCTTGGAATTACTCCCTTCATTAACAGGATAGTTAGCGTGCCCGAACTGGATCCCAAAACCCTCATCATCATTGCGGCAATCACGCTCATTATCACCTCCGGAGCCATTCTCATCTCATCGATCATCAATCGACATGTTGCAGGGGCAAAGCAGTGGGCACTGGGTTATATGCTTATTGCTACAGGGGTAATACTGCAAACGACACAGCAGTACATCCATCCTATATTCTCAATTGTATTGATGAATCAACTCATTACTGCAGGTTGTTACCTCGCTTGGATGGGGGCTCGTATTTTTCAAAGAAAGAGCCCTCTCCCACTTCGATATTTTATCATCGTACAACTAATACTTTTGCTCATGTTTACTCTAATTGGGCTGGAAGGTAGTGGCTTTACTAATCGTGTCGTACTTATGTCTGCGGTCATTGCGCTGCTTTCGGCTCTGACTGCTCGTGAGTTAATCACCAATTATAATAAAAAAAATATTGCCACAACCATTACCGGCATCACTTTTGCTCTACTCGCTATTGTCTTCATAGCACGCGGCATCTCCATTGAAATATTTCCCGAAAGAGGCAACATGCTCACGGCAGGAAAAGCCCCGGTTATCACCTATTTTATTACGCTCATCTTTAACATCCTTATCACCTTTGGTTTTATCATTATGCTGACCGAACGGCTTGAAAATCGTCTGCAACAACTTGCCGATACCGATTTTCTAACCGGGCTAGATAGCCGTCGAGCCATTGTTAATAGTGCCGAACGACTGATCTCTCGAGGACAATATGAAAATTCTAACACCGCTCTACTCATGATGGATCTCGATAAATTTAAACAGGTCAACGACACCTATGGGCACCTCGCAGGTGATGCCGTGCTGTGTCACTTTGCCAAAACGATGCGCCAATGTCTGCGTCCTAATGACCTTATTGGACGTATGGGCGGTGAGGAGTTTGTTGCCATCCTTGCAAACAGCTCATTTTCAGACACAACAGCCGCTGCAGAAAGACTTAGAGCCGCCTTTGAAAGTGAACCCACACAATTTAACGACCAACTGATTGATACCACCGTCAGTATTGGTATTTCTGCTACAGAGGATGGCGCAGATAACTTCGACCAACTATTTAAAGAGGCCGATCACGCGCTTTATCATGCAAAGCGAACGGGTAGAAACCGCATCGCCTCTCACAGCGACACAGCTAAAATTAAGACAGAAGAGAGTATCAGTTAAACATCATTCGTCCATCCAAATAATTTCACAGATATAAAAAAACAGGCCTTCTAAACAGTGTCCATTATTCAACAATTAATCTTTGTCACTATTTTTATATCCGTTTTGGCTCTAACGAACCTTTACGTCTATCGCCGTTTTTTCCGAAAGCTTTCCCCCATCTTCCGCCGCACCGGTTTAATTCTGATGGCAGCAATTATGTTGGGCGAGTTAATCTTTGCTTTTGACACCATCACACGCGCCCTTCCTGAATCGCTACTACTCTACCTCATCACCAGTGCATTTATCGGCTCAACCTTTATGCTATTTGTGGTGGCTCTTATCTATGATTTGATCATCTCTACCTCTAAACGCGTTCCATTTAATCAGGAGCGGCGGCGCACTATTAAAGTGTTATTCGACATCACCATGCTCATCGCTGCAGCCGCCTATCTTCTAAGAGGATTCACCCAGGGCTCT
>JAOTST010000226.1 GCA_029864785.1 Chromatiales bacterium
CATGCCGATGGCGATCACCTCTCCAACTCTGATCCGGTTACCGGTCAGGCGGGCTGGTATGACGTGCGCGTCAAGATCTACCCCGTTGAGAAGGGGGAACCAAAGGTCACCTTCCCGCAATTTAAGAATATGCCCGCACCTCCCGGTGCGCCCAAGCGAAAATCATGGATTGCCTTCTTTGCCGGCGCTTTCACTGGAGATAAAAAATGACCCAGCTCGCACTCGTTATCGATCTGAATGTCTGCGTGGGATGTCACGCCTGCGTCACCTCCTGCAAAGAGTGGAACACCTCCAGTGAACCCGGCCCACTGCTCGATGAGAACCCCTACGGAAAAGATCCGACAGGAACCTTCTTCAATCGTGTGCAGACCTACGAAATTGGTGAGTTTCCCAACACCGAGACGCTGCACTTTCCCAAGAGCTGTCTCCACTGTGAAGACCCCCCCTGCGTACCGGTCTGCCCAACGGGGGCAAGTTATAAACGCGAAAAAGATGGCATTGTCCTCGTCGATTACGACAAGTGCATCGGCTGTAAATACTGCACCTGGGCCTGCCCCTACGGCGCACGGGAGATCGATGAGAAACAGAAGGTGATGAAAAAGTGCACCCTCTGTGTCGATCGGCTCTACGATGAAGCACTGCCCGAAGCGGAGCGTAAGCCGGCATGCGTACTTGCCTGCCCCACCTCAGCACGTATCTATGGTGATGTTCACGATCCCGAGTCAGAGGTCTCGACCGCGATTCGTGAAGAGGGTGGTTACCAACTGATGCCCGAGTGGGGTACCAAGCCATCGAACCACTATCTGCCCCGTCGCAAGACTAGGATGCACATCCATGAGGATGAGCTGGTTCGTGCCGACAATCCACTTAAGCAAGAGGATATTCGTCACGAGACCTCCAAAGAAGTCACTCTTGACGATTGGTTCTAGATCACCATGCAACTGTTCACCACGAAGCTCACAGAGGCCACGAAGATTGAATATTAAGATTCAGGCAATAATTAATTACATTTCAGACACTTCGTGCTCTTCGCGAGCTTCGTGGTAATAATTTTACTTAGAGAGATACTATGCATCCAGCCTTTTCCGTTATCTTCCTCACCACCCTAATTGGTGCCGGCCAAGGACTCTTTCTGGCACTGTTCACCAGTGAGAGCTACGCCGCCGTTGGTCTGTTGCCAAAACAGTCGCACACCTTCTATGCGGTGGGGGCTTTTTTGGCGCTACTGCTGCTAATTGCCGGACTTATTGCTTCTGTTTTTCACCTCGGCAGACCTGAACGCGCCTGGCGCGCAGCAAGCCAGTGGCGCACATCATGGCTTTCTCGCGAAGTCATCGCTCTACCGCTGGTAATGGGGCTAGTCGCTCTCTACGCCCTCATCCACCTCTTTGAGTGGAACCCGATGTTCCTTGGTTACAGCTTTGGCGATAAAGTGACTCTCATACTGGGTGGAGTCACCTCAGCAGCTATCTTTGCTCTCTTTCTCTGTACTGGGATGATCTATGCAGCTATCCGTTTTTTGAAGGAGTGGTTCTCACCGCTGACCATCATCAATTTTATACTTCTGGGTGGTGCCTCTGGATTTGTTTTGGCAACCGTTTATAGCTCCTATTACGCGCCCAACTTGATCAATTTTTTTGGTCTATGGGCTATCGCCATCACACTCATCGCCTGGTTTAGTCGCAGCGCCTCGCTAGCAAGAAATGCCCGCATTAAAAGTACATCAACCATTCAAACCGCTATCGGTGTGCGTCATACTCAGATTCAGCAGAAGTCGATGGGAATGATGGGGGGCAGCTTTAACACCCGCGAATACTTCCATGGAAAGACCCTGTTTTTTCTAAAATCGGTCAAGTGGATCTTTATTGTTCTCACCTTCCCTGTACCCATCCTGTTGTTATGGACAGGGATGCAAATTGATCAACAGCCGCTGTTATTGACCGCATTTGTTCTTCAATACACAGGGCTCTTATTTGAGCGCTGGCTCTTCTTTGCTCAGGCCAATCACCCGCAAAATATCTACTATCAAACGGTTTAGTGTTTTCGAATAGCGCCTTTAGAAAAAGACCATATCGGGAGTCTCAGACTCAGCTTCATGTTCTTTAAAGATGCGAATTGCATCTTCGAGCGAGGCACCATTTAATACAGCATCAAACATAATCTTGTCTGCCTCTGTGGTATAGCGCTTGCGAATCGTTTGTTGAAACTCGTGCCACTTATCAGGATTGTTCAGCCTGACGGGATCGCCAACAAGTTCAGCCAACTGCTCCAGACTGAGTGAAGCGTGATTGAGACGCTGGCTTAGCTTATCGTAGAACTGAAAGGCCACGATGGCATGTTGCATCTGACCATAGATCCCTTGAGTGTGCTTAAGGATCTCCTCTTTACAGGGACCATCCTCCATATTTGATGCGGCAGTCAATATTGCACTGGCACTCTCAACCATCGATTGAAACGATTTCGTCAGTGTATCCACCGATCCATCACCATCACGCAAGGTCCAACCCAGCTGTGTCACAACGGTATCCAGCATCAGGACTGTCTCTTTAACCTGATTCCAATCAGTAATAGGAGGTGAATTCTCTGAAATATTATCTTGCGCCACTTTTAACCCTTCCAAATTAGGTGCTATAGAAAGCGCTATTATACTTAAAAAAGTGCCTCGGGACGCCCTAGATAGTAACCCTGTCCATAGCCAACACCCAACTCTTTGAGCAACTTGTTTGTTCCATCACTCTCAATATACTCAGCAACCGTTTTAATATTAAAGCTGCTAGCAATATCGACTGTAGACCGAACAAAAATTTGGTCACTATGAGATTGCATAATGTTGCGCACAAAACTGCCATCAATCTTGACCCAATCCACCTCAAGTTGCTTCAAATGACGGTAAGAAGAGAAACCAACACCAAAATCATCAAGTGCAAAACGGCAGCCCATCCCCTTAAGGGTCGAGATGAAATAGCCCGCTTGCGCCATATTTTTTACCGCAGCAGTCTCTGTAATCTCAAAAATAATTTTATGCGCTACATTTCCCGCATTTTCAAGTTGATCCATAATCCAGTGAAGAAAATCGAGATCACCAACATCATAACCTGAGAGGTTGACCGCAAGAGATATCTCATTACCCAGCTGACTCTGCTCTTGAATGATCGCGATGGCACGCTTAACGACCCAATAGTCAATCTGGGTGATCAGTCCATAACGTTCAGCCGTATCAATAAAAGATTCTGGAGGAATAAGTTCATCACCGGAAACCATTCTTATCAGCGCTTCGTAGTGGCTAATACCACCACCATCCATATTGACGATAGGCTGCATGTGCAGCACAAACAATTCATCATCTAATGCCTTTCTGATCTGTCTCTCTAGATTAATTTTATTCTGCATCAGTTCAATATGATCTTCTTTTTCACCAAAAAATCGATACTGATTTCCCCCCGCCTCCTTAGCATGGTTGAGTGCCGCATCCGCACGCGCCAAGAGTCCGCCAGAGTGAATTCCCTCATCAGGAAACATGACAATACCAACTGCTGCACCGATATGGATGGTGGTATCTTTTATCTTGAACGGATGGCTATCAATCGCTGCAACTAATCTTTCAGCCATCTTTTCAGAACTCTCATGA
>JAOTST010000227.1 GCA_029864785.1 Chromatiales bacterium
ATTTAACCGACAATTTGAGATGATGTTGCTCAAAATACCGGTTATCGGCGATATCCTTTTCAAATCTGCCATCGCCCGCTTTGCCCGTACTCTGGCGACTATGTTCGCGGCAGGAGTACCTTTAGTCGAGGCAATGGAGTCTGTGGCAGGCGCTGTGGGTATTGATGTCTACAAAGATGGGGTTTTGAAAATGAGAGATGAAGTGACTACTGGTACCTCATTGACCGATTCAATGATCCACGCAGAGTTCTTCCCTCCCATGGTGATTCAGATGACTTCCATCGGTGAAGAGGCTGGCTCCATCGACTCCATGTTAGAAAAGGTCGCCGACTTTTATGAAGAGGAGGTAGACAACTTGGTAGATAATCTCAGTAGTTTGATGGAGCCACTGATTATGGTTGTTCTCGGCGGTATTGTCGGAACCGTTATCATGGCGATGTATCTCCCCATATTCAAAATGGGAAGTGCCATTTAAGCAGCCATTGTCCAGAATCATATGCCATTAAACATCAATATAGACCCCCTGCTCTTTACCCTCTCTATTTCACTCTTGGGGCTGCTAATCGGTAGCTTCCTGAATGTTGTTATCCATCGTCTTCCCAAGATGATGGATAGCGAGTGGCGTTCACAATGTCACTCTTTTCTTGAGATAAAAGATCCTCCAAAGGTAACCCACTACACATTAAGTCAGCCGCCTTCACATTGTCCCAAGTGCGAGCATCCAATCTCTGCTTTTGAAAATATTCCGCTGATTAGCTTCATGCTACAGCAGGGTAAATGCCGTCACTGTGGTGAGCCTATCTCATGGCGTTATCCCATTATCGAACTGGTCAGCGCACTACTTTCAGGCGTTATCGCCTACCATTTTGGCATCACACTGGAAACTCTGTTTGCACTTCCGCTGACGTGGTCTTTGATCGCCCTTACCGTTATCGATCTGGATCATCAACTTCTTCCCGACTCAATCACCCTTCCCTTTCTCTGGCTGGGACTTCTCATCAGCACACAAAACCTCTTTGTCGACATGCATGCTAGTATTATTGGGGCGGTCATTGGTTATCTATCACTCTGGTCTATCTACTGGATATTTAAGCTTCTGACCGGCAAGGAGGGGATGGGGTATGGCGACTTTAAGCTACTGGCACTATTTGGTGCATGGCTCGGATGGCAATCACTCCCTCTGATTCTAATCCTCTCCGCAGGAGTGGGAACCGTAGTTGGAATCTCACTCATTCTCTTCAAAAATCATCAGCGTCAACAGCCAATTCCCTTTGGCCCCTATCTGGCCAGTGCAGGCTGGATCGCCATGATCTGGGGGGATCAGATCACCGATGCCTATCTTAAATGGGCTCTCGCCGCGTAATTAACCACGCACTATGAAACCGTTAATCATCGGGCTGACGGGTGGGATAGGCTGTGGAAAGTCGACAATCTGCAAAGCATTTTCTCAATTAGCTATCCCCATTATCGATACCGATCAAATTGCACGTGATGTTGTTGCACCCGGCCAACCTGCACTTGAAACACTCGTGCAACACTTTAGTTCAACCATATTAAACAAGGACAACTCACTCAACCGAGCACACCTCAAAACGCTCCTCTTTAACGATCCCCAGAACAAAAAATTTATTGAAACAGTGCTCCACCCATTAATTCTAGCGCAGCTCAATCAACAGTTAACCGCAATTACTGCACCCTATGTCGTCGTTGAGATCCCTCTATTGATCGAGGCAAACTGGCAGTCGGTGGTTGACCAGATACTGGTTATCGATATTCCCGAAACACTACAGCTTGAACGTCTTATGCAGCGAGAAGACGCGACCCAATCAGAAGTTCAAGCAATGATCGACAATCAAATTTCTCGTACAGAGCGAAATAGATACGCCACCCAACTCGTTGATAACAGCGCAACACCATCAGCACTATCGCGACAGGTATCAGAATTACACCAACATTATCTAAAGCTCGCAGAGAACTCACACCCATAGCGACAAAGTGATATGCTATATCAATATCCATCAATAGGTTAAATGCCAGCCCAGTGAATACTCGTCCGATTATCTACGAACATCCACTCAGTGAGCGCATTCGTACCATGTTGCGACTTGAGCATCTATTTAATCAGGCTCAGCACTATCACAAAGGTGCATCGGTATGGGATAGCCGAATGACAATCTCATCCCTATTCGACCTTCTTGACCTCTTCTCAAGAGCAGATCTCAAGACAGAGATTATTAAAGAGGTCGATCGCGCAACTGCCAACCTCAATGCTTTAATGGCAAATCCAGCCGTGGATAGTGATCGCCTCACAACGATCCTTAAGGCGCTACAACATATCACCAATAACCTGCATGAGATTAGTGGTCAATTGGGTCAGTCGCTACGCGAGGATCCATTTCTGACGACAATTCGCCAAAGAAGCACTATTCCAGGTGGCACCTGTGATTTTGATCTTCCCAGTTACCATCAATGGCTAGAACAACCTAGTGACATACGCCACACCCTTCAGCAACTTTGGCTTCGTCAACTTGAACCGATACAGCAAGCGGTAGAGCTTCTACTTAAACTAAATAGAAATAGTGCAGAACCACAGCAATTTATCGCCGAAGGTGGGCAATATCAACAACAGCTAGATAACAGCTACCCCTATCAGATGATTCGTCTGCTGCTTCCCCACCAAGCGACCTACTACCCAGAGATTAGCGGTAGCAAACATATGTTTACCATCCGCTTTCTCCACGCAAATGGAACTGCTGATGAGCCGGGAAAGGTTGTAAAAGACGATTTACCATTTCAACTTGCTCTCTGTCTATTGTGAAACAGGTCAAATGCCCAACGTGTTCCAAGATGCTGGAATGGTCACCTAAAAGTCCATTCCGTCCATTTTGTAGTGAGAAATGTCGACTGTTTGATCTTGGTGATTGGGCGAATGAGAACCATACCATTGCAGGGGAGGATGGTGAGGCTCATTGGCTTCAGAGTGAAAACATCCCCAACGGTACGTCAGATCCACATCATTAAAACAAGGCAACGTTTAAGCCCTGTTATTAAACATCATTCAATGCCCAAAGCGCCCGTATCGCTGCGATGCCCTGAGCACCATGAACAATCGCCTCTCCTAGATCCGTAGGACTCATCCCCCCCAGTGCATAGACGGGAATCGAGACCTGATCGACAATTTCCTGAAACTGTGGCCATCCTAAAGGAGAGGCGTCAGGATGAGTTTGGGTCGCCTGCACCGGAGAGAGTAGCGCAAAATCTACACCCAATGTCTCTGCTAGCTTCAGCTCTGCAAGGTCGTGGCACGATGCCGATAGCGGTGTCGATGAGTGAGCCGGTGTTGATGCCGCCTCTCTCAATTGGGCGCTGGTCAGGTGCAATCCCACAGACGGAATTTTACTTACCTTTGTCAGCTGCAAAGCAGCTCCACACGCACTGCATATCGATGCAACCTGACTTGCTAACTGCTGATACTGTTCAGAATTGAGACTCTTTGCTCTAAAGATAACCTGCAGTGGATTTTTCGATATCTGTAAGCGCTCTTTTAAATGCCTCAGAAATTGGGGCCACTCATCTCTATCTCCTGGGTCTGGGGTGATCAATAGATAATCCATTAAGCTAAT
>JAOTST010000014.1 GCA_029864785.1 Chromatiales bacterium
CGATGATAGTGTCACGGTACTCGATTCGGCAGCCAATTATGGTATTGAGTGGCTGGTAGCCATTAAGCAACCCGATTCAAAGGCCGTGGCTGCGTTAGAGTTTAAAGAGTACTTTTCAATTGATGATTTTCGTGAGATCACACCGAAAACGTAACTATTTTTTCGGTTTTTTGAAACGCTTATCCCACTTTTTAAAACGTTTACGACAGTAGTTGTCTAGGCTCTCGTAGCCATCAAAAAAGAGCTCAAAACCCTCCTCAGCCGGAGAGTCATATTCGCAGTAATCATTGCTATGGTCGCGACAGATCTGCGGCCTTACTTCATAGATGCCACATGAGCCATCATCCTGAATATGGGTGCAGCGGTTATTGATCAACAGAAACCAGCCATCCTCATCTTTGTAGAGCTGGATCTCTTTATGTGAGAGTTGCCATAACAGGAAATCAAAGGCGGCGATAGAACGAGGGGTATCGATCTGCTGACTGACATAGCTACAGCATTTAGCCGTGCATTTTTGGCACTTATTTTCGTTTTTGGAAGACATGATGATGAATAAATTTATGGAGTGGTGATCGTATCATGCTAAGTTTGAAAAATCTTTGCCTATAGGGATGTAGGGTAGAAAATTACTCTTGGATTTGTGGCATCTCTGTCATCCCGAGCAGTCGTATACGGTGATCACATGGATGTGGGGGAGCTGTTGTTGTTAGCGTGCCTTCTGTGCGTCTAATGGTACTTGCCACTCAGCGCTACAGGCGTGCAGATCGCTAATGTTACAAAGGTAGTTGTTTGATTTGGTAGATCGTATAGCAGTCGACATATTAATTTGGAGACTGTTTGTTGATCTTCGGGCACAAAAAAAGGGCACAAGGCCCTCTTTTTTACCGTTATGACGTACCTATTTTGCAGGAGCCTCTTCAGGTAAACGGTAGACGGCATGACAGGCGATGCAGTTGTTCATGCTCTCGCTCAATTTGGCAATGACCGCTTTACTGCCTTTTCCTGTTTCAGCCAGAACCGCGATCTGATCAAAATAGTCGCGTGTGGCAAAGCCGAGTTTTTTCATCTCAAGGGGAATTTTACGGAACAGTGAGCCGGGTGTTGCAGCCTCTGCGGCCATGCCGGATACTCGCGCAATTTTGGCAGCCTCAACCATATCGTCTTTTACCGCGGCGGCCAAAACGCCTTGAGCACTTTCAAGCCACACGCGCATCTCTAGAAGTATTGCGTTACGTTCATCTTTAGTAAGTACGACAGATTGACGACCATCATCGGATGGAGCAACTGAACCTACGGTAAACTTGTAAGAAAATATAGCAACAACGATAGAAAGGATAACTACTAGTACCCAACTCAAATTTTTCATATAGCCGACTCCAACATATTTTTTTTAGATAGAGTGGGCAGTATATCTGGTCTAAATAATTGTTCAACCGTTTAGTTAAAACATATAGTTAAATTTGTTGTGGGTATCTGATAGACTGATCATTATGGGTAGAGAGAAGAGCGCAACGGCTGAAAAAATCATCAAAATAGCGAGCGAAATCTTTGCGGAGCAGGGGTACAACGGAGCAAAGGTTGATGCGATAGCGAAGAGGGCAAAGGTCAACAAGGCGACACTCTATTATCAGATTGGCGATAAGGCGACGCTCTATTCGGCAGTACTGGATCGGGTGTTGGGACAAACCATTAATGATGTCTGCCATGCGGTAAAAGGGGCGGGTGATCCGGAGTCGAAGATTAAGGCATTTATTCACACGCTTTCGGTGAGTAGTCAGGCGGCAAATTTTACGGCACCCATTTTTCTCAGAGAGTTGGCCTCCGGTGGAAAAACCTTGCCTGATAGCGCGCTACAGCACATGGGTAAGTTGCTGGGAGCCCTTACCGAGACAATTCAACAGGGGATTGATGAGGGCATCTTTCGCAAGGTTAATCCCCTCTTTGTTCATATGATGATTCTGGGTTCCATTCTGCTCTATCAGACGAATGAGCCGATTCGGCGGCGCAATGTGGCAAAAAATCCAGAGATCTATAATCCAGATCATTTTTTGAAAAATGAGGAGAGCGCTGAGCAGATTCTGGATTTAATTCTCTCTGCAATTCGAGCCTAAGTCTGCTTCGGCTTAAACCTGTGATTGGTTATGGTTTCACGTTAAGATTCGCCCATGTACAGACGCACTGCAATTATAGTCTACGCCTTCCTGTTTTTACTGCTCTCTGGATGCGCCACAACCCCTCCTCAAAATATTGATAACGCCTGCGAGATCTTCCGTGAGAAGGGTGATTGGTATAAGTACTCCAAGCGTACTTTTGAGCGTTATGGTGTGCCAATTCATGTGCAGCTCGCGATTATTCATCAAGAGTCAAAATTTTTGTACGATGCGCAACCTGGACGAGAGTGGATCTTCGGTATCATTCCCTGGTTCAGGCCATCTACGGCCTACGGTTATGCCCAGGTTAAGGATGAGACTTGGGATTGGTATCGCACCAAGACCGGTCGTTTTGGTGATGATCGTGACGACTATGGCGATGCGGTCAATTTTATTGGCTGGTACGCTGATCTATCGCACAAGACGTTGGGTATCTCCAAGTGGGATGCCTATAAACTCTATCTCTCCTACCACGAGGGGCAGGGAGGCTTTAAACGTAAAACCTATCTACAGAAGCCGTGGTTGGTCAAGGTCGCCCAAAAGGTAAAGCGCCGTGCTGGACGTTACGGTAGTCAGTTAAAGAGTTGTCAGGCAAGCCTTGATCGCGGGGCGTGGTGGTGGCCTTTTTAGAGGGGGAGCGGAGGCCTTAATCGCTGTTTGATCGTAATAAAATGTTTGAACGGTGGTTTGCATTAAAATGCGTTAAAATGGTGTACATCATTCCATCATAATATTTTAGGATAATTTCAGATGCTTATAAAAAATAGGATGCTCCTTTCGGGTGTTTTACTGACGGTTATTCCGGTCATGATTGTCAGCATTGCGATTGAACGGATTGTTGCCGGTGAGAGTGAGGCTGCGTTACATGCCTCGACTAAAGAGCGTCTTGTCGCCACGCGAGATCTAACCAAGAGTCATGTTGAAGACTACTTTGGCACGATTAATAAGCAGATCCAGACCTTCTCAAACAATCGGATGGTGATCAATGCTGCGATGAGCTTTGTTAGCGCCTTTGGGGCATACAAAGATCAGGTCTCGGCCGATGTGGGCGCAGAACGCCGTGAGCTGGCCAAATATTATAGTGAAAAATTCGGCGGTGAATATCAGCGTAAGAATGCAGGAGAGTCTGTCGACACCAACGCCTGGCTGGCACAACTGGATGATGATTCGATCGCCTTACAGTATCGCTTTATTAAGACCAATCCGAATCCTATGGGTGAGAAGGATAAGCTCGATAATCTAGAGAACAACTCGACGTATAATCTGACCCACAAAACCTATCATCCTATCTTCCGAGATTATCTGAACAAATTTGAATATTACGATATCTTTATTGCCGATCCCGAGAGTGGGGATGTTGTCTATTCGGTTTTTAAAGAGCTCGATTACACCACCTCACTTAAGACAGGCCCATTTGCCCAAACGGGAATTGGCAAGGCTTTTCGTAAAGCTAATCAGGCGACAACGGCTGATTTTACAACGGTAACCGATTTTTCCCCTTACCCCCCTTCATATCAGGATCAGGCTGCATTTATTGCATCGCCCATCTTTGCATCGGGAAAGAAGGTTGCGATTCTCATCTTTCAGATGCCGATTGCTAAGATCAATAACATAATGACTCATGAAAAAAGCTGGGCCGATGTCGGCTTAGGTGAGTCGGGAGAGACCTATATTGTCGGTGCCGATAAACAGGCAAAGAGCATTAGTCGCTTCTTGATGGAGGATAAAGAGGGGTACCTCCAGGCATTACGTAGTGGCGGCGTTTCATCGACGGTGATTGATAAAATTGCCGCCAAACAGAGCAATATTGGCCTACAGAAGATCGATACCGTGGGGGTTAATGATGCGCTTGCGGGTGAAAAGGGATTTGATATCTTCCCCGATTATCGTGGTGTTTCGGTTCTATCGGCTTATACACCGCTCGATATCAAGGGACTTAACTGGGTAATGCTGGCCGAAATAGATAAAGAGGAAGCCTTTCGCCCCATCGGTCACCTACTCTCGAGCCTGTTGACGGCGATTATTGTTATTTCCGCAGTGGTGATTGTGATTTCTGTCGCGATCTCGCTCTGGTTTGCCGGGACCATTGCCAAGCCGATTGCCAAACTGAGTGAGACCATTGGTGAGATTGAGAGCAGTTCTGATCTAACCCAAAGAGTCGATATTGATTCAGCGGATGAACTGGGTATGGCGGCCAGAGCATTTAACTCAATGGTGAGCAACATGGCTAAGAGTATTGCGCATGTGGGCGATGCCGCATCGCAACTTGCAGCAACGGCTGAAGAGACGGCAGTCATCACCGAAGAGACGAGTCAGGCGATTGATGTTCAACTTGGAGAGACGACACAAGTTGCCACGGCCATTACCGAGATGAACTCAACCGTTGAAGAGGTTGCGAGTAATACGACCCGTACAGCTAGTGCAGCCCATGAAGCCAATGATGAAGTGATGCAGGGGCAGCGTGCAATGAGCGAGACGATTGCTCAGATTGAGCAACTCTCATCCGAGATCAATAGTGCCGCTGGCGTGATTCAGGAGGTTGAGCAGAATAGTAATGAGATCGGTTCAATCCTTGGTGTGATCCAAGGGATTGCCGAGCAGACCAATCTATTGGCATTGAATGCCGCCATTGAGGCTGCTCGTGCCGGTGAACAGGGGCGTGGATTTGCGGTGGTCGCCGATGAGGTTCGTACTTTGGCAAGTCGAACTCAGTCATCAACCGAAGAGATCAATCAGATGATTGAGAAGCTACATGCGGGTTCTCGTCGTGCGGTGGGTGTCATGGAATCGAGTCAGGAACGAGCTAAAGAGGCGGTTGATAAAGCTTCAACAACCGGTAATGCGTTGAGTGCGATTGTTGATGCCGTTACCCAGATCAATGACATGACGACCCAAATCGCGAGTGCTACCGAGCAGCAGAGTGCGGTGGCTACTGAGATCAATCGTAATATCGTACAGATTAACGATATGACTCAGCAGACGGCGGCTGGCTCTCAGCAGACCGCACAAGCGAGTGAAGAGATTGCCACGCTGGCAACCCGACTACAGGAGCAGGTTAGTCTGTTTAAGGTCTAGTTCAGTACAACGCTCTGTTGGGTATACAATAGGGTATGCAATATAGAGACCTGAGAGATTTTATTGCCCAGCTTGAGGCGAAGGGTGAACTGAAGCGGATAACGATTGAGGTTGATCCCCATCTGGAGATAACCGAGATCGCCGATCGCACCCTGCGTGCTGGTGGCCCTGCGCTACTCTTCGAGAATGTGACGGGCTCCGATATCCCGCTGCTGGCCAACCTCTTCGGTACCCCCGAACGGGTGGCAATGGGGATGGGACGCAGCACGGTTACCGAGCTACGCGAGGTGGGAAAGTTTCTCGCCTATCTTAAGGAGCCTGAGCCACCCAAGGGGATCAAGGATGCCTGGGATAAGCTACCGATGCTCAAGCAGGTACTCTCAATGGCTCCCAAAAAGGTCAAAAAGGCCGCTTGCCAACAGGTGGTGATCGAGGGCGATGCGGTCGATCTCAATCGGCTCCCCGTCATGACCTGTTGGCCCGGTGATGCCGCGCCGCTGATCACTTGGGGGTTGACGGTTACCAAAGGCCCCTACAAGGATCGCCAAAATATGGGGATCTATCGCCAACAGGTGATCGGTAGGAACAAGGTCATTATGCGCTGGCTCTCCCACCGTGGCGGTGCGCTCGATTTTCGTGGCTGGAAAGAGAAGCGTCCCGGTGAAAAGTTCCCGATCTCTGTTGCCCTCGGAGCCGATCCGGCGACCATCCTTGCCGCAGTAACTCCAGTCCCCGATGCACTTTCGGAGTACGCCTTTGCAGGACTTCTGCGCGGCTCCAAGACCGAACTGGCAACCTCTATCGGTAACGATCTACAAGTACCCGCCTCGGCGGAGTTTGTACTTGAGGGTTATATCGATCCCGATGAGGTGGCTGACGAAGGACCCTACGGCGATCACACCGGTTACTACAACGAGGTCGATAGCTTTCCGGTCTTTACTGTGGAGCGCATCACCCATCGTGAAGACCCGATCTATCACTCCACCTACACCGGCCGTCCACCCGATGAGCCGGCGATTCTTGGTCTGGCACTTAACGAGGTTTTTGTGCCGATCCTGCAAAAGCAGTTTCCCGAGATAACTGACTTCTATCTGCCACCCGAGGGTTGCTCTTACCGCATGGCGGTGATCAGCATCAAGAAGGAGTATCCGGGGCATGCTAAGCGGGTGATGCTTGGACTCTGGTCGTTCCTGCGCCAGTTTATGTATACCAAATTTGTCATCGTGGTCGATGAGGATATCGATATCAGAAAGTGGGAAGATGTGATCTGGGCGATTACCACCCGCATGGATCCGGCGCGTGATACGACCCTGCTGGAGAACACCCCCATCGACTATCTCGACTTTGCCTCACCGGTCTCCGGTCTCGGCTCTAAGATGGGACTCGATGCGACCAATAAGTGGCAGGGCGAGACAACTCGTGAGTGGGGTGAGGTGATCGAGATGGATGCCGCTGTTAAAGAGCGGGTTGATGCGATCTGGGATCAACTGGGCATCGGGTCTGGTAGAGAGAAGGCAGAGTAAGATGCGCCGAATTATGATCCTCAACTCCAAGGGCGGCTGTGGCAAGAGCACCATCTCTACCAATCTGGCGGGCTACTTTGCCACTCAGGGGATCGAGACGCGACTGCTTGATTTTGATCCACAGCAGAGCAGTATCGAGTGGCTACAGATGCGTCCTGAGGGTCGTCCAAAAATCAGAGGGCTCTCGGCAAATATCGATCAAATTATGGTACCCAACCACAAGGGGGTGATGATTATCGATACCCCGGCAGGAATGCGTGGCAAGGAGCTCAAATCCTATGTGCGACAGGCGCACACTATTATCATTCCGGTACTGCCGTCACCGATCGATATGCGTGCCACGGCTCGTTTTATCGAGTCGGTACTGCTGCTTGGAAGGGTCGATAAGAAGAAGGTTCGTCTGGCAGTGGTCGCCAATCGGGTGCGTAAACAGACGCGGATCTATCAGGGGCTGCGCCGCTTTCTCGATAGCCTCGGTATCCCCTTTATTGCGGTACTGAGGGAGAGCCAAAACTATATTCGCGCGGTGGATCAGGGGCTCTCAATCTTTGAGGGCGCGCCCTCCAAGGTAGAGGAAGACCTTGCACAGTGGAAGCCGATTATTAAATGGCTTAAAAGTAGTGATAGTCGTCCGGCGCGAAAAAAGAAGAGGGCTGAGGAGACAAATTAACAAAATGGCCTAAAATCAGAGGGCGATATATCACTAACATGAAGCGGAAGGAGAGAAGAATTCATGATGTGGGGGAGAGAGCAATGAATAAAAACAACAATCTATGGCATGTGTTTATTGTGCTACTTACACTCTCTTTTGCGAGCAGTGTGGCGCAGGCTGAGCCTTCAAGGGATGAGTGCCTACAGCGCGCATCAACGGAGCTGTTTGGCGTTAAACTCCTGTGTGCTAGTCGTGCAGAGCTTAGGGCGGCGATGGGTAAAACCAAGGCGAGGGTGGTTCGAGAGATCGACCGCACAGGGAGTGACGTCTATCAATCTGGAGACTATATTGTGGTGGTTCTTTTCTACCACAGTGATAAGTTTGTGGGGGCAAAGTACACCTATAAAAAGAGCGAAAAACAGCCTAAATATATCAATTTGGTTAAAGTGCTTACAAGACGATATGGTGAGCCCAAATCGAGTCAAGGAGGGGTGGACGATAAGAGCGTTTCACGCGAGTGGCATACCAAAGATGGAGCTTCCATTAAACTCTATCGTCAGAGCAACTCAGGTGTAATCAATCTGGCCTATTTTTTTAGTGACCGCCGCAAGGTGATGGTGCAGGAGCAGAAGGCTGCGCAAAAGAGGTAGGTTCCCCTATATTTGAGCAGCTACTCTAGGCACATCTCAATGGTTGCGATGACCTCGGATACATTCTGATAGTTGATGGCGATAGGCCAGCGGGTTTGCTCATTGATCTGTAGTACTAGTGAAGGGTAAGAGTCGGCTCCCATTGATCGGGCTTGAGCGATCTCCTGCTGTAACTGCTGCTCTGTTTTAGCCGATTCAAGTGAGCTCGAAAACTCTGGACCGTTTAGTCCTAGTGATTCAGCCAGAGTAGTTAACTGGTCGTTATTAGATGGATTTTTTGCCTGTTGGTAATAGCCATCCTGTATCGCGTAGGTCATCTTCAGGTCATATGCTTCGCCACCCAACTCACGTGCTGCGATGACCGCCCGGCAAGAGGGGTAGGTCGAGCGTCTGGGTTGATTGAGCAGCCAGAAATCAAAATTAAAGTGGATGCCAGGCACACTCTCTTCAATACGTCGCCAGCTGCGCTGTACCATCTTTTGGGTCGCCTCATCCATGGGTGTATCGCTATCGGGGGCGAGTCCCCCCAAAAGGCGTACAAATTCCAGCTGACCGGCAAAGTGTTTGGTAATGACGTGCCAGTTTTCACGGAAGGCGTAGCACCAACTACACATCGGGTCGTGAACATAATAGAGGGTCGGTTGTGACATCGTTAATGGTTACCTTTTGTGGTGCTGACGTACATATTCAAACATCATAATCGAGGCAGCGATACTCACATTAAGGCTCTCGACGGAGCCAAACTGTGGAATCGAAATGGATTGGATATCGGGATAATCACTCTGCTCAAAACTGATACCGAACTCCTCGTGACCAAGGATAAAGGCGCTCTTCTGTGGCAATGAGATATTGAGTAGACTCTCATTACCATCGGGTTCCAGCGTAAAAAGCTGGTAACCCTTCTCGGTCAGCTCCTGATAGCAGCTATCAAATTCATCATGGAAGCGGGCAGGTACCTTTTTGAACGACCCCTTGGCGGCGGCAGGATCAAATGGACCGATGCCAACGAGATGAACCGAATGGGCACCCATCGCCTCGGCACTGCGGAATATTTTGGGAATATTGAAACCAGCCTTAAGGTGATCGAGCACGATGATAAAGTCGTGCGCTCCAGGCTCTGCCAGAATATTTCTCTGGCGCTGCTTTTTATAGCGCAGCAACGCCTGTTTGCGTAGCTCTTGTTGATTTTTTCTTTCTTGTCGGCTGACCAAGGTTTAACTCTCGATTTTTAATTTGATGAGGTTACATTCTCGAATATAGGCGGGCTATTGTGAAGCATAAACAGGTGTGGATTTGGGTTTGATGGTGCTATTTTGACCTAAATGGTCGGAAATAGGATAATTGATAGCAATATTCATATTGCAGGAGCCCATTGTGGCAGTAGAACTTTCAGAGAGTGAACGCACTCAGCTCGGGCAGGTTGTCACTGATATTTTTAACAGCTGGGGTGTTAAAGATGAGTTGCAGATTGTATTGCTCGGATTGCCAGAAAAGACTAAGCCTCGACAACTGACCCGTTTTCGGCATGGCCAACAGCCCCTACCACAGGAGGACGAACTACTTGATCGTGCAAAACATATTCTCGGTATTCAGCAGTCGCTTGATATCATGTTTCCCCTCAATAAGAACATGCCCAATTTTTGGTTACATAATCGTAACCGTTCTCTCAAAGGGATTCCGTTGACCATTATGTTGGAGACGGGATTGATAGGAATGGGGCGGGTTTGGCGAACACTGGATTGTACCCAGAATTGGGAGGATTAGCCTGAACAATTCACCGCAAATCTACATTGCAGCTGAGTATCGATTTAAAGAGCTTTAATCCGCCATAAAAAAGCCCGCATAAGCGGGCTTTTTCGTTCTATTCCGGGGTGACCCAGGTTTCGTCGATGCCCTTAATTTTGGGCATCTCTTTGGCATAAGTCTTGGCCGCTTCGTAGCTATTAAAACCGGCTATGCGGACTCGGAACCAGCTTTTTCCATTTTTTGCGGTAAAGCGATTTCGTGTTGCGTTAAGACCGCTTTTTTGTAAGCGTTTAATCGCATCATTTGCGCTCTTACGGTTGGCAAATGAGAGTAAGTTAAGAGCCCACAGTTTGCCTGCTTTTGTATTGGCATGAGTTTTAGTTGCTGGAACAACCAGAGGCGTTGAGGTGGTGTGGCTAGAAACGGCAGAGGCTCTTTTCTCCAGCTCACTTTTCAAGCTGGAGATCTGTGTGTTCATCTCTTTTTTAAGCTCAGCCAGGTTCTGTTCCAATTGCTGAATGCGCTTCTCATATTTGGAGATCATCTCCTCATTGCTGGAGTTGATATGGCTTAGAGGGCCATCCATCATCGTTGATAGCTCATTGATACGTTGATCTAGATCGCGGATATAGCTGCTATTTTGATCGACTTGTGGATTGTAGGTTGAATCAGTGGACGCCGAGGCACCTTGAGTCTGCAATTTAGCAATCTGTTTTTTGTTTATATCGGCGGCCTGTTGAGCTTGAAGTACCAGCCATGTGGCTCCACCAGCAACACCCAACGCGATAATTAGCAGGAGATAGACCAGCACGCCGGCTGATCCTGAAGCAGGTTTTTCAGCCTTTGCCTTCTTTTTGGTAGGCTTTTTAGGTTCTTCAGCGGATTTGGGTTCGCTACTTGCCGAGATGGGGGCCGGTGTGGGTTCAGTCTCAGCCTCTAAATCAGCTACAGGGGGTGGCTCATCTGAATCGGAGATAAGTTCGTCAAAAGAGGCGCTCTCTTCAGCAGGTTCACTAATTAGCTCATCAAATGTGCTCATCTCTTCAACGGGCTCACTGATCGGCTCATCATCAATATCGACATCAGCGGAGAGGTCGAGTTCATCCGCGCCAATATCGAGCTCACGTTCGGCGGCAGGTTCGGTTTCAGCAACCATTTCGTCAAGCAAGTTGTCGAGATCATCCCCATCCCCTGCAATCTCATCGACGTGCTCTTCGAGGCCATCGAGAAGTGAGTCGAGATCACCATCATCATTGCTTTCTGTGCTTTCTGTGCTTTCTGTGCTTTCTGTGCTTTCTGTCTCGGCGGCTACTGCATCTTCCTCAGTAGCTTCGCTGAGCGCATCGAGTAGGGAGTCGATATCATCATCGTCATCTTCAT
>JAOTST010000228.1 GCA_029864785.1 Chromatiales bacterium
TTCAACAAGATAGGGTTCTTGAACTTTAATTGTCGGATCCTTCTGTTTTGCTCGTTTTGGAGCCCACAAGAGGTGATCGAGCAACCAGATTAGGCCTGTAATTGCGGTAATCAATACCAAGAATGCAGGGAAATCAAAATTCATCTATTTTTTACTCCCACCGACATGGAGTACCGCAAAAAATGCCTCTTGCGGAATCTCTACCGATCCAATCTGTTTCATCCTCTTCTTCCCCGCTTTCTGTTTTTCTAATAATTTTTTCTTACGTGTGATATCGCCACCATAACACTTCGCCGTCACATTTTTTCGCAACGCCTTCACATTCGTGCGCGCAATAATTTGGCCGCCAATCGCAGCCTGAATCGCAACATCATACATCTGTCTGGGAATCAGCTCTTTCATTTTACTGGTCAGATCTCGTCCCTGAGACTGAGCGTGATCCTGATGCACAATAACGGCCAATGCATCGACCAAATCACCATTGAGCATAACATCGAGCTTGACCAGTTTCGAAGCCTCAAATCGTACAAAATGGTAGTCAAGAGAGGCGTAACCCCGGCTACACGATTTGAGACGATCAAAGAAATCGATCACCACCTCGTTTAACGGTAGCTCATATTTTATGGCAACCTGTTTACCCAGATACTGCATATCCAGCTGTACCCCACGCTTCTCGATACAGAGCGTAATAACATTACCCACATAATCCTGCGGCACCAGAATATTGGCCTCAATAATCGGCTCACGAATCTCTTCGATATGGTTACTCACCGGCAGCTTGGCGGGATTATCAATCATCATAATCTCACCCTTGGTGGTGAGCACCTCATAGATTACCGTTGGTGCAGTGGTAATCAGGTTGAGATCATACTCTCGCTCAAGGCGTTCCTGGATAATCTCCATGTGCAACATACCGAGGAAGCCACAGCGGAAACCAAATCCCAACGCAGAAGAGGTCTCTGGCTCATAGAAGAGTGAGGCATCGTTCAAACGCAACTTGCCCAGTGATTCCCGCAGATTTTCATAATCATCACTACTCACCGGAAACAGTCCTGCAAAAACGCGTGGTTGTACCGCTTTAAATCCTTCCAACGCCTCTGTTGCCGGCTTGTCGGCAGAAGTGATCGTATCACCCACTGGCGCACCGTCGATCTCCTTGATACCGGCAACGATATAGCCCACATCACCTGCCTCAAGAAACTCCATATCGGTCATTTTCGGGGTAAAGATACCCACCCGATCCGCCTGATGAGTACGACCGGTCGACATTACACTAATCTTTCGCTTGGCCTTGAGAGTCCCCTCAACAACGCGCACCAATGAGACCACGCCAAGATAGTTATCAAACCAGGAGTCGATAATCAGCGCCTTGAGTGGTGCATCACGATCACCCTTTGGAGCAGGTACTTTATCGACAATCTCCTCTAGCACCTCGTGGATACCGATACCCGACTTGGCACTGGCTCGCACCGCATTCTGTGCCTCAATGCCGATAATCTCCTCAATCTCCTCAATCACCCGATCGGGATCGGCCGCAGGAAGGTCAATCTTGTTGAGCACCGGAAAGACCTCTAACCCCTGATCGTGCGCGGTATAACAGTTGGCCACGGTCTGTGCCTCAACACCCTGTGAGGCATCGACAACGAGCAATGCACCCTCACAAGCAGCTAACGAACGTGACACCTCATAGGAGAAATCAACATGCCCTGGGGTATCGATAAAGTTCAGTCGATAGGTCTCGCCATCATCAGCCTTGTAGTCAAGCGATACGGACTGCGCCTTGATGGTAATACCGCGCTCGCGCTCCAGATCCATCGAATCGAGCACCTGAGAATCCATTTCGCGCTCAGTCAGACCACCACAGACTTGAATCAGACGATCAGAGAGGGTCGACTTACCGTGATCGATGTGGGCAATAACCGAGAAATTGCGAATATGAGATAGTTCAGGCATTAATTAAACAGGGGCATCTGGCCGCAGAATTTGCAAAGCGGGAATTCTACAGCAACTTAGGGGGATGAGATATAAGAGCGCAACTTTTCTTGATCAAGAAAGTAGTGGCATATCTCCTCCCCATCGGCCGTTTCAAGAACAGGGACAAGCGCGCCATAACGCGCGATCCATTCAGGTTTGGCATCAACATCCCGCACCTCTGTCTGCTTTAACAGCTCTCCACTAAACGCCTCCATCTCATGTCGCATGGCATCACAGAGTGAGCAATCGCTGCGGAGATAGAGGTGATATAGCACGGGGCTGCCTTTTTCGTTCACACCTACTCTTTTATCTTCAGGGCAAGAAAGCGAGGGTTACCGTCACGAATCACCAGCACCGGTACTGAACGTTTATTTGAAAGCCCCTTAACTACCTCTTTAAAGTGAGAGACCCCTTTAATATCAATATTATTGAGTTTGGCAATAAGATCACCTGACTTCACACCTGCTTTGTGAGCAGGCCCATCAACAACACTCTGTACAGCCACACCGCCTTTTTTGATATCACCAGCCTTACGTTCGTCTGCATTCAGCTCACGAACCGTAACACCAACTGACTCAATCTCACCCGCTGCATGATTTTTACTACCACTATTGGCCAGTTGAGCCTCGCTAGGAAGTTCTCCGATAGAAATTTTAAACGACTTAACCTTGCCGTCACGTAATACCTTAAGCTCGGTCTCTTTGCCGATCTCCGTTAAACCAACCATGGGTGGCAGATCTGAAGATTTCGTCACTCGCCTACCTGCAAACTCGGTGATGACATCTCCCACCTTGATACCTGCCTTCGCTGCGGGAGAATCATCAAGGATCTGGGCAATTAGAGCACCCTCTGGGCGATCCATGCCAAATGATTCAGCCAATTCGCGGGTTACATCCTGAATCAACACGCCCAACCAACCACGAGTAACGTGTCCGCTCGCTTTTAGCTGTTTAACAACATCAAGTGCAACCGAAACAGGGATTGCAAAAGAGAGCCCCATATAACCACCGGTACGACTATAAATTTGCGAGTTGATTCCCACCACCTCACCATCAAGGTTAAACAGCGGACCACCTGAATTACCCGGATTAATCGCCACATCCGTCTGAATATAGGGAACATAATTTTCACTCGGTAAACTACGCCCAAGCGCACTAACAACACCCACTGAAACGGAATGGTCAAAACCAAATGGAGTGCCAATTGCCATGACCCATTCACCAACCTTGAGATCTTCACTTCGACCCAGTTTCACAACGGGAAGGTGGTCGGCATCAATCTTCAGCAACGCAATATCACTCTGCTTGTCTGTACCGATGACCTTGGCCTGAAGCTCACGTCGATCGCTCAAACGTACGATGATCTCCTCGGCGTCTTCAACCACATGATTATTGGTCAGAATGTAACCGTCGGCATCAATGATAAACCCTGATCCCAAGGATTGGACCTCTGAGTCAGGTTGCTGACCTGTGTCTGGATGGCCAAAATATTTTTTCAACAGCTCCTCAAAAGGAACCCCTTCAGGCATATTGGGAATACGTAAATTATCGGGAAGCTTAAGGGAACCAATGTGCTTCTGCTTTTGGGTCGTACTGATATTGACCACAGCTGAACTGTTCTCGGCAACCAGCTCCGTAAAGTCAG
>JAOTST010000015.1 GCA_029864785.1 Chromatiales bacterium
AATTAACGGAACCTCACTTAGTCTGTTGCCCCACAAGAACACGCTATTTTGAGAGCTCTGTTCTGCGTGCTTTTTGTAGTTCGTTTCGAAGACATCAATCATGTAAGCATTGTCATCTAGTTCACCAAGCAAACTATTTAACAAATGCTCTAGCTTAATAAGGCCGCCATGACCTTTTGTGACGCGATCTGAATAAGATTTAAAGAAATCACCAAACCTAACAAAGACAAAGGCTAAAAACGCACCGAGAAATGCACCAGAAGCCGCCTCCGTGAATTTATTGTCCACATCAATAAATAGCTTATTGAAAACTTCCGCGCTGAATACAGCAATGAATGCCAATACTATGACTAACAGTATTGCTGATACCTTTTCTCTCATTGTGCCCTTCCTACCTAACGTATGTTATACGGATACCTTAAATAAGGTGATATGCGGATTCCGTATAACACTTTATTTAAGGTCATATTTTTTCTTCCATCATCCATGTTATCTCCTTGTTTCTTCTGCAATTTATATCATGAGCAGGGGGAGCCTACAAATGAAGAGCCGTGTTATACGGATATTAAACGGCATTAATGGCAACTTAATGCGCCTCATCCCAATTATTTCCGATATCCGCCTCTACCAGTAGCGGTACATTGAGATCCGCAGCTGATTCCATTAGTTCGATAATTTGTTTACGAGCCTCTTCGACTTGATCCTGTCTGACCTCAAACACCAGTTCATCGTGAACCTGCATGATCATCTTTACTCCCTGCGCCTCATCGGTGTCACTCTGTAGCCATTGATCAACTGCAAGCATCGCTCGTTTGATGATGTCGGCAGCGGTTCCCTGCATCGGTGCATTGATGGCGGTGCGTTCGGCATATTGGCGACGTTGGCCATTGCTGGAGTTGATGTCGGGTAGGTAGAGGCGGCGACCGAAGAGTGTCTCGACATAGCCTTGGGCTTTGGCTTGCTCTTTGGTCTCTTCCATGTAGTTCTTTACGCCAGGGTAGCGGGCAAAGTAGAGGTCGATATAGTTCTGTGCCTCGGCGCGACCGATGGAGAGTTGTTTAGCGAGTCCGAAGGCCGACATCCCGTAGATGAGGCCGAAGTTGATTGCCTTGGCGCTGCGGCGCTGATCACTGGTCACCTCGTCGGCGGGGATCCCGAAGACCTCGGCGGCAGTGGCGCGGTGAACATCTTCTCCGGCACTAAAGGCCTTGAGCAGTCCCTCGTCACCGGAGAGGTGCGCCATAATCCGTAGCTCAACCTGTGAGTAGTCGGCGGCAAGAATGACACTTCCCTCGGGTGCGATAAAGGCCTGACGGATGCGTCGCCCCTCGGGGGAGCGAATGGGAATATTCTGTAGATTGGGATCGGAGGAGGAGAGTCGTCCGGTCGCCGCCACTGCCTGATGATAGGAGGTGTGAACCCGTCCGCTATCCATATTGATCATCTGCGGCAGCTTGTCGGTGTAGGTCGATTTGAGTTTGGCGAGGCTACGATATTTGAGGATCAGCTCCGGCAGCGGGTAGTCGAGCGCCAGCTCCTGCAGCACCTCTTCGGCGGTGGAGGGCTGTCCCTTGGGGGTCTTTTTGAGGATCGGTAGTTCGAGCTTCTCATAGAGGATCGCCTGAATCTGTTTGGGTGAACTGAGGTTGAAGGACTCTCCTGCCTCTTCAAAGGCACTCTTTTCGATCTCGACGAGCTTTTGGGCAATCTCGTGGCTCTGCTGTTGCAGCATCGCGCTATCGATCAGCACGCCGGTGCGTTCGATGTTGGAGAGAATGGAGAGCAGCGGCATCTCCAATTCGCGATAGAGTTTGAGCAGACCGCGCTCCTCCAGCTGTGGTAGCAGGGTCTCGTGCAGTGCGAGGGTCACCTCGGCATCTTCGGCGGCATAGGGGGTGGCGACCTCAATGGAGACCTGATTGAAGGTGATCTGCTTCGCCCCTTTACCGGCCACCTCTTCATATTTGGTGGTCTTGCGCCCCAGATATTTGAGCGCCAGCGCATCCATATTGTGGCGGGTGGCGGTGCTATCGAGCACGTAGGATTCGAGCATCGTGTCGTGAGCGATCCCCCGGAGGTCGATATCGTGATTGGCGAGTACCGAGCGGTCATATTTTAGGTTCTGTCCCACCTTAAGCTGTTCGGGATCTTCAAGGATCGGTTTGAACTGGGCGAGTACCGATGCTCTATCGAGTTGATCGGGTGCGCCGGGGTAGTTGTGGGACAGCGGCAGGTAGGCGGCGTGTCCAGTCTTGACCGCAAACGAGAGGCCGACGATGAGCGCATCCATATAGTTGAGGCTGGTGGTCTCGGTATCGAAGGCGAAAAGATCGGAGCTGCGTAGTTTTTCAAGCCACTCATCGAGCTGCGCCTGTTCGGTGATGGTCTCGTATTCGGGCTCCATTGTCGGGGCGACTATTGCAGGTGAGTCGGGTGTGGTCTCCCCGCCACCTAACAGCTCCCGCAACCATGTCTTGAACTCATACTTCGAGAAGATCTGCTTGAGCTGTTCGTTATCGGGCTTGACCGGTTTGAGGTCATCGATCTCGGTGGTGAGCGCCTCATCCTCTACATCACATTTAATCGTGGTCAGTTCACGTGAGAGGGCAAGTTGGTCGAGATTGTCGCGTAGGTTCTCGCCAACCTTGCCTTTGATCTCCTCGGCGTGGGCGACAATCTCATCGAGTGTGCCGTACTGGGTGAGCCACTTGACCGCCGTCTTGGGCCCCACCTTGGGGATACCGGGGATGTTGTCGGAGGTGTCGCCCATCAAGGCGAGGTAGTCGATGATCTGCTCGGGAGTGACCCCGAATTTATCGACCACGCCCTGTGGATTGAGCAGAGCATTATTCATGGTGTTGATCAGGGTTATCTGATCGGTTACCAGTTGAGCAATATCCTTGTCGCCTGTGGAGATCAGCACCTGATGCCCCGCCTTGGCGGCCTGCTGTGCCAAGGTGCCGATGACATCATCGGCCTCAACGCCAGGGATAGAGATCAGCGGTAGTCCCATGGCCTCAATGACCTGATAGAGCGGTTCAATCTGCTGGCGCAGCTCATCGGGCATCGGTGGGCGGTTGGCCTTGTACTCGGTGAACATGTCATCACGAAAGGTCTTGCCCTTGGCATCAAAGACCATGCCGATGTGGGATGGGTTGTACTGCTGAATCAGACTGCGGGTCATATTGACCACACCGTAGATCGCGCCGGTAGGCAGACCCTGGCTATTGCTGAAGTTGGGCATCGCGTGAAAGGCGCGGTAGAGATAGGAAGATCCATCCACCAGGATGAAGGGACGCTGTTCTGGGCTTGGTGACATGTTGTTATCTATAATTATGGGATGTTGTATGGCGGTGAATCATACCCGATAACGTTGGATATGCATCGGCCAAAAGTTGCAAGACTGGACAACAGGGCTGATCTAGTAGATATTTCTGCACTTATATTTACTGATCTGCAAGGCTCATGCGACTAACGACTATTTTACTCCTCTCTCTACTGACTGGTTTGTTGCCGCTGCGAGTGGCGATGGCTGCCGATTTGGAGGGAGATCAAATTCCCCCTCCGCTCCCCGAAGCGATGGTAGAGGAGGGGAGCTTTGAGCCTGAGGTGACGATTATCAAGCGTAAAGAGACGCTGGTAGAAGAGTATCGTCATAACGGCACACTCTATATGATTAAGATAACTCCCAAGCGTGGCTACCCTTACTATCTGATTGACAGTGATGGTGACGGCTCACTGGAGACGCGCCGTAATGAGCGTGATAATCCTGAAGTGGTTCAGTGGCGCCTATTCAGCTGGTAATCGCAGCGCTGTTATATCTAAATTTTCTCTAATTAATGTCTGTTTATACTTCCGTTTCCGAAGCGGAGCTCAGCAATTTTCTGGCCTATTACGATCTTGGCGAGCTGGTCGATTTTGAAGGGATCAGCGCCGGTATCGAGAATACCAACTACTTTGTGAACACTACCCGTCAGCAGATGGTGCTGACCATCTTTGAGAGACACGCATTTGATGAGATGGGCTATTTTCTTGATCTGATGGCACACCTTGCCGAACATGCCGTCTCTGCACCTCATCCCTTGGCGGATCGCAATGATGACTATCTGCGGATCCTTAAAGATAAACCTGCGGCACTGTTGATGCGTCTTTCTGGCGACTGGGCGAGGCATCCTACGAGGGCTCACTGTGCCGCGATTGGTGCCGAGTTGGCGCATCTGCACATGGCTGGCGAGACATTCGAGGGAGAGCGAACGAACGATTGTGGCCCAGCTTGGTGGCGTGGTACGGCACAACTTATCGCTGATCGTCTATCGAATGAAGAGCGAGTGCTGCTGGAAGATGAGTTGGCCTATCAGAGTCAATTTCGCCTAGTTGACCTGCCGCGCGGGGTGATTCATGCCGATCTATTTCGTGATAATGCCCTGTTTGAGGGTGAGCGGCTGACAGGTCTTATCGACTTCTACTTCGCCTGTAATGACCTGCTGCTCTACGATATTGCGGTAACGGTGAACGATTGGTGCTGTGAGGCTGATGGCTCGCTCAATCGGGACAAGAGCCTCGCACTGCTACAGAGCTATCACAATATTCGTCCGCTTACGGCGGCAGAGTCTCAGCTCTGGCCAGTGATGCTTAGGGCTGGCGCACTACGTTTTTGGCTTTCGCGTTTGAAGGATAAACTCTTTCCCAAAGAGGGGGAGCTGACCCAGATCAAAGATCCGGCTGAGTTTGAAAATATTTTGCGTAAACAGCGAGAGACAAATGAGAATTTTATGACCGATTTTCGAGGGCTTGCAGGGTAATTCCTACGTCCAGTTAGTCGGTGTTTCTCCTACAAAAAATCATAACATTGCGCTAACTTATTGATGCTGTTTGAATTTGCCAGTTATCCACAAAAGCTGTGGATAACTTTGTGGATAAAGTCGATCGATCGCCCTTAATTCGGCACCGTTACGCCATTCCTGTTAAATTGAACAGAAAATAGACAGCTTAAAATTTTTCAATAAAATCAATAAGATAGATGTTGGTGTGGGCTTTCGGGTTGGCGATTACTAACCTATTGTTGCGCTATTCTAATTTTTTACGTTTTATTGTGCATAAAAGTGTTGACAGTGACCGAGAGGTCGGTTTAAAGAGCCCTTTCTAAGGGCGATCCCATGTTTTATCGAGGGAAGTTGAGTTGTTTGTTAAAGATTGGCGGCCTATTGATCCAGTGCGTGACGAATGGCGATGGCCAATTCGCTTAAATTGTAGGGCTTTCCTAACAGATTTTCGGCCAGTCGGAGGTATATCTTCCGCTTGCCATTGGTAAATTCCTCACGTTTTGAGGTGAAGCCGGAGGTGAGCAATATCTTGATGGTCGGTCTCTCTTCAATGGCGGCAAATGCGAGATGGTAACCGTCAACACCGCCTGGCATGACGATATCGCTGAAGATGAGAGCAATATCCTTTCGTCTGGAGAAGATCTTCAGTGCCTCTGTCCCGCTGTGGGCAACGATGGTCTGATAGCCGAGCTGCTGGAGATAGCTTTCAGCAATTTCAGCCAGAGTCTCTTCATCATCAACGATCAGGACAGTTTCATTACCACGAGGCAACTCTTTCGGCTTCTGCACAGTTGGTGAATCGCTACTATCTTCCGCCCGAGGGATGTAGATATGGATGGTTGTTCCCTGCCCCTCCTCGGAGTAGAGCTGTATCTGCCCCCCGGAGCGTTGAACAAAACCATAGACCATACTAAGCCCCAGTCCTGTGCCCTTGCCGCGCTCTTTGGTGGTAAAGAAGGGAACAAATATTTTCTCCTGGATCTCAGTGTTAACACCCGTGCCATTATCGCTGATGGAGATCATCACATAGTCGCCTTCGTGGGCATTGGTATATTGCTTTACGTAGTTGGCATCGAGGTGTTTGTTGGCCGTCTCGATCACTAATAACCCGCCGTTAGGCATCGCATCACGGGCATTCAGAGATAGATTAAGGATGGAATCTTCCAAATCCCCCGGATCGATTGAAATGGGCCAGAGGTTATCTGCAAGGTTGGTCTCTACTTGAATGGTCGCAGTCAGTGACTTGGCAATGAGTTCCTGTAGATCGGCAATAATCGGATTGATCTGAATAACCTTTTGCCCCCGGCTGTCCTGCCGAGAAAAGCTGAGAAGTTTCTGGGTCAGTTGAGCGCCGCGTTGGGTACTGCTCAAGGCGCGATCGATTCGTTCTTGTTCTGCAGGTCTATCGTCAAGGTTGATTCTAAGCAACTCAAGATTGCCCATAATGATTCCCAAAATATTGTTAAAGTCATGGGCGACCCCTCCGGTGAGTTGGCCGATGGCATCCATCTTTTGGCTGTTGCGGAGCATCGCTTCACTCTGTTGATGCTCACTGATATCTTCAGCAACGCTGACGTAGTGCGATATTGAACCATGGGCGGGTTTTATGGCCGAAATAGAGAGCCTTAGGGTGAAGGTCGAGCCATCTTTTCTCTGAGCAATAAACTCGCCACTCCACCCCAGTCCCGAGGAGATGATGGACTCCATATGGTGGATCTTTGTTTGATCCTGCTCCCCCTGTTCATAGATAAAATGCATCCCTTGGCCGATAGCCTCTTTGTCGCAATAACCTGTCATGATCTCAAACTGAGGGTTTACATATTCAATCATTTTATCGGGACGGCTGATCATCACAGCGACAGGACTCTGTTCGGTGGCCATCGAGAGGGTGCGAAGCTGCTCTTCTCGATCCTGTAGCTCGCTGACCATGACATTGAATGAGTAGGCAAGCTGCCCCAGCTCATTATTCTCTTTTAACCCTTCGATTTTGGTGTACTCACCCTTTCCAAGCTTGAGGATTGCGTCGGTCAGTTGTTTGAGGGGGCGCAACAGATTTAGATTCATCAGGTAGATGGTGAGGGGGATAATAAATAGAGCTGTTATCAGCAGCACAATGAGCGCAGCGCTGCCAAAATCTCGAAGTTGTTGCTCTATCTGCTCCTGCTTCAAGCCTACGATAAAGGTACCTTTATGGCTGTGAAGAAGAGGGAGTGATGCGGCGCTAAAAAGATAGCCTCCGCGCCTTATCAGGGTATTTGTGTGACCGTTGATATGGGACTGTTGCAGGGTTGGTTGGGGTGGCATTTTTTCATTAAGATAGAGCCGTTCTAACTGATTTGTGGGCTCTGTTCCTGCAAAGAGAATAGAGAGTTTAACGCCGAGGTGGGCAACGGTGGCTGCCAGTATTTTTGCAGAGACTTCATGGGCGACAACGACCATACCGATCTGTTTCTCAGTGCCATCGCTATTGGTTGTGAGAAGATAGTGCACACTCGTATTGAATAGAGTTTGGTGATTTACGATAAAGTGAGAGTGGGAGTTGCCATCAATATAGTCGGTGCTATTGCTCTGTAGAACGGAGGGAAGCGGTTTACTATAGGGGAGGAACTCTCCCGAAAGTCCTAATGCAACAAGGACTGTGCGCTTTCCCCCTCTGTAGGAGATGTATCCGTTTAGAATGCTGTCCTCTTTATTAAGGTAAAAGGCAACGATCTCTTTATCTTCATCATAGACGGTGGCAACTTCGATACCGACACTGCGCATCTGTAGGGCCAGATTACGAGCCACCTTCTCTTTTTCAGCATCGAAGATGAGGGGTTGATAATTTTCAGTATCTTGATAGCGATTGATCAGATTGACGGAAGCGATGAGATCTTTTTGCTGTGTGAGGCTGCGAGAGACGCTTAAGGTTCGCTTGCTCAAAGATGAAAGTTTTTCGTGTATCTCTTCAAGTGCACGGAAGATCTTCTGTTGATGTTGTTCGGTTGAACGTGATGCAAATAGCTGAAGAAAGAGGGCGCCGTTTAGAGTCAAAGCCACGAGCAGGGTGATGACCAAAAATAGGATAAATTTTCTTTGCAGGGTCAGATTTGGCATATTAGTCCGCTGAAATTTGGTCAATTGGTACTAAATAGTAACTATTGTAAATATAGCCCATATTGACCCTATAATCTTCATGTTTTATGAATTGAGCGCGACCAACTATTTGTCCGGCGGGCGTTAAGGATGTCTCCAGAGCCTTAGCTTCAGAGGAGCCCTCTCATATTTTGGGTGTTGGGTAGGCAGTGATTTTTGAGGTGGGAAGGGTAGAGCCTTGCAGATTGAGAGAGGGCGTTCTATCCTGAGGCAGGTATTTAAATAGGCCATGACTATAATTATGACTATGAGCAGCGTGTTGTATGGGGCGAACGGGATTACCTCCTGTTCTGTAGCCTTGGTGGTCAAGAAAAACCACAATGAGCCAGGATAGTTTGCTGGGATGAATAGTGTAGAGCCATCCTATCCTAAGCTGGCAGAGCAAAATCTTACCGGGGTTGCAGAGATAGATGATGATCATCGCGTTCTGTTTGAGCTGCTCAACCGTTGCCAGCGACTCTCTGCCCGTGAAGATCTCTTGGCAGAGATGAATCTTATTCTTGGGGAGTTACAGGACTACACTGTTTACCATTTCCGACGTGAAGAGCTGATAATGGATGCTTGTCGATATCCGCATCTTAAAAATCACCAGCTGGTTCACGGCATGTTGATTAAGCGGACGGAAGGGCTTGTTGCGGAGCTCAACCGTGGTGAACTTAAGCAGGGCAAGCTGATTGATTTTTTAAGAAATTGGCTGCTAGATCATGTGATGACGATGGACAAAGCGATTGCACCCTACTGTAAAGGTCGAGAGGCAGCGATTAAAGAGGCGCTGGAAGGTGATGATTAAACATATCAAGAGAGAGCAAATGTAGTGGATAAGGTCTACATCATTGATGATGATATTCAGATTGTGGAGTTGCTTTCACAGTTTACTTCAATGCTTGGCTATAAGGCGGAGGGATTTACTAACGCGGTCGAGTTTTTTGAGGTCTACCCCGAAGATTCACAGAACATCGTGATTATGCTCGATCTCAATATGCCAACAATGGATGGTATTGAGGTGATTCGCCAGTTGGCGGTGCGAAAATCGAATGCGTCGTTAATTTTAATTAGTGGATATGACTCCAGCGTTTTACGTTCAGCGGAGAAGCTGGCTCACGCCCATAATCTAAATATTATAGATTCACTCACTAAACCGGTATCGTTTGAGCTATTGGAGCTTCTATTTGAGAAAATTAGTGGTAGTGAGACACCTCAATTTGCGCAAAAGGTTGAGAGTCAGCGACCGATCCAGTTAAGTGAGTTGCGCGATGCGCTGATTGGTCGGCAGCTTAGACTGCATTATCAACCCCAAGTGGATATCAAGACCGGTCATTTAGTTGGTGTTGAGGCGCTGGTGCGTTGGCAACATCCTGAGCGGGGGCTGCTCTACCCAAACCATATTATTCCCATGGCTGAAGAGTTTGGCTTGATGGGCGATCTTACCGCCCAAGTGATCAATATGGCCGTTACACAGTCGCGCCTCTGGCAAGATGAGGGACTGTGTCTTCCTGTTTCGGTCAATATTTCAGCAGAAAATATTACCAGCCTCACCTTTCCAGAGCAGCTTACGGAGCTGCTTAAAGCACACCAATTTGACCCATCACTGCTGACCCTTGAGGTGACGGAGAGTGAACTAATGGGTGACCTGATCACCTCGCTGGATATCTTGACGCGGCTGCGTATGAAAGGGCTCGATCTCTCGATTGATGATTTCGGCACCGGTTATTCATCGCTCTCTCAGCTTCACCGTATTCCATTTACCGAGCTTAAGGTTGATATGAGTTTTGTGATGAATATGTGTAAGGATGATGAGGCGATGGGCATCGTTAAAACCTGCATTATGTTGGGACATGAGCTTAAAATGAAGGTGGTAGCCGAAGGGGTAGAGAGTGGGGAGATTCTCCAACGACTTGAGGCGCTGGGCTGTGATATTGCGCAGGGTTACCATATTGGTCGGCCAATGGATGTGATTCAATTAAGAAGTTGGATGAACAAAAATAGCGAGCTCTATCCACTGTATGCAGAGGTAGTCTCAGATTGATCAAATAACACCATTTTGTGTGGCTATTTGCTCTATGACTAATATGGTTTAGACTTAACCCGTTGATAATAGTTAAAAAGGATTGAGCACTATGTGGTTGTTTGGCGGTAATAGTGGTGACGATGAGGGGATGGATCTATTTATTGGCAATCTGCCCGATAAGACATCAACTTACGATGTTGAGCAGTTGCTGGGTGATCACGTTGAGGATGCGACCCTAAAGTTTAGTAATAAACTCTTTACCGATGGATCTGCCATCAATTTTTGTGTGGTCGCTTTTCGTTCTCGAAAGAGGGCTGAAAAGGCGATGAAGGCGATGCGTCTTAAGAAGCTTGGCGGTGAATACCTTACCGTGCATGAGTTTAACTACCGCTCCTACCAAAATGATCGCCGCGAAAATTTGCATCAAAATGGACTGGACAGTGAGTTGCGAGAGGAGGAGCGGCGTCGACAGGAGAAGGTTGTTGACCCATTTGATCCTGCACCAGAGGTGGAAGAGAGTATCGATTCGAGTAAAATCAGGGTCTCTGGTTACAACGCCTTTGCCCGCAAGGGATAGATTGCTTCCTTGGCTTGACTGCCACCAATAACCGTAATCGCTACCGGTTTTCTCCATGGAGTCTCTTCGGCTACAATAGCTACTCCTTAACTGCTCGACTATCAATCCAATCATCTAATATGAAGATCACTCTCAACGGTGAGCCCCACGAACTTGCCGACGGTGCCACGGCACAACAGCTTATCGAACAGCTCGATCTGGTCGATAAACGGCTGGCGATGGAGGTCAATCAGGAGATTGTTCCTCGTTCTACCTTTGCAGAACACACGCTGCAACCTGCTGATGATGTCGAAATTGTACACGCCATTGGCGGTGGTTAAGCTAAACATAGAGAGCATTATTTCCCTTTTACCCGTTACCTAACAGGAACAGATATTCCCATGTCTACACACTCCGATCCGCTTATTATTGCCGGCAAAGAATACAAATCGCGACTGCTCACCGGAAGTGGTAAATATAGTGACTTGGAAGAGACTCGTCTGGCAACTGAGGCGGCTGAGGCGGAGATCGTCACTGTAGCGATTCGGCGTACCAATATCGGTCAAAATCCCGATGAGCCCAATTTGCTCGATGCACTACCGCAAAAAAATATACC
>JAOTST010000229.1 GCA_029864785.1 Chromatiales bacterium
AGCAGTGATGAGGAGATGGTTCAGAATGAGGCCGTCATATCTATAGAAGAGCTTGTGCGAAAAAGTAACGACAAAGCTTCGCAGGTTGATCTCCTCGGACCGCTCATAAACAGACTTGAGTATGGATCGGCAACTAGCCAGATCCATGCTGCACGCGCACTGGGACATCTGGGTCACCCCGCCGCACTCAATATTCTGCAACGATTCGCAGCCGATAGTGAGCCTGGCGTAAAAATTGCGGCGCTTGAGGGAATTAATCATCTGCTGCAAAGAGAGCTCTCCGAGGCAGAAAATGAAGAGTTTATGCAGCCCGAAGAGATCCCTTACAACGTAATATTTGATGTAATGGAACAGTCAATGTTCGATTCTGAAGTCGGTGTGCGCATTGCCGCTTCTGAAACAATGATCAATGCAAAAGAACATAGCGAAAATAGTTTTGATGAGCTTCAACTTATCACTAAATTAATCGATGTTGCCCTTTTAGGTGAAGGTGGACAGGCGCGTCATATGGGAAAATTATTACGCCACTTTGATCCTGAATTATCAATGTCACAACTTTTAACTAAACTTGACAACACCCAACACAGCGTTGAACGTCGTTTTATTATTGAAATGATAGAAGAGATTCTTCATTCACAAAATGATGTTCGACTCAGCGCATAACAAATCTACTATAAATAAGGAGTAACCATCCATGAAAAAAGAGTTCATTCTAGTCGCTTCAGCTATCGCGCTGACAATGTCGCTTACGGCTAATGCCGCTGCATATAAAGAGGTTTCAGTGAGTAACGGTGGCACCATTACCGGCAAGGTCTCCATGAAGGGAAAAGATCTTCCTGCTAAAACTTATAATATCACCAAAGACAATAATGTCTGCGGAAAAGGAGAACGCAGCATTGACTTCGTTCGCGTTAATGGTGGTGCCCTGACCGATGTTGTGGTTTATCTTTCTAAGGTAAAAAGTGGCAAAGGATTTGACAAAAAAATTGCTAAAGCCACCATTGAGCAGAAAGGGTGTGAATTTATTCCATTCCTTCAGGTTATGAAAAACAAGGAGAGTCTGGCAGCCATTAACGAAGATCCCGTGCTACATAATATTCATACCTACGAGCTAATTCGTGGCGATGCCAAGGGATCTAAAAAGACACTGTTTAACGTAAGTCAGCCTGACCCTACTACAGTTACTAAAACAGTGAAGATGAAAAGGGGCCCTGCGATAAAGGTAGAGTGTGACGCACATGATTTTATGCACGGTTTTATATTTGTAGCGAGAAACCCTTATTACGCGTTAGTTAAAGAGGATGGCACGTTCAGTATTGATAACGTTCCCCCAGGAAAATATACCATCAAAGCATGGCACGGTATGTTAAAGAATCAAAAAAGCAAGGTCGAAGTAGCCGCCAACGGCAGTGCAACGGTTAACTTTAGCTTTAAATAGATCCAAATCTGTAAAAGAGGTGAGAGCTTTTCTCACCTCTTTTTCACAACTTAAACGAGAAGATGATGATGTTTAAAAAACTATCAATTATGGACAAAATGGCCATCATGGGTGGTCTCATCAACTTACTGGTTATATCAACCATCGTCGTTTACTGGATATTTAGTTAACCGTTCTCCGAGCAAGATGCTTTATGAAAGGGACGCATATAAATAGCGTACTTTCACAAAATATTTTTTAACTCCCAACTACAGCCCCATCAGGATTGATCATTATGAATAGCTCTGCTGTCGCCGCCACTATCACTTCAAACTCCGACGAAGAGCCTCTCATTCAACCACTTCCTGAATACCATTCAATTCTTCTGGCTGTTGACTCATCCGATCACTCCAATCGCGGTACGACCGATGCAATTAAACTCGGTCAGTTGTGGCAAACCAAGATCACTGCAGCGCATGTCTACGCCGCAAAGCTACACGATCACCGTTTCCGCCAGATGGAGGGAGGACTCCCCGAACAATTTAAAGAAGAAGAGGAGTTAGAACGCCAACGAGATGTACATGATGACCTGATTACAAAGGGCCTCTCAATTATTACCGACTCCTATCTTGACCAGGCGGAAGATGCCTGTCAGAAGAGCAGTCTCCCCTTTAATCGATGCTCACTGGAGGGGAAAAATTATAGGGAATTGACCCGAGAAACCAACAGTGGAAATTATGATCTATTAATCATGGGCGCATTGGGGTTGGGAGCTGTGAAAGGAAGCCGTTTGGGTACAGTAACCAATCGCGTTAGCCGTCGTGCCAATATTGACACCTTGGTCATCAAGCAACCCGAATGCTCTATTTCCGATGGCCCCATTGTCGTTGCCATTGATGGTTCAGCGCAGGCCAACGGCGGCCTATTAACTGCCATGACAATGGCTGAAAAGTGGCAGGTACCACTCCACATCATCTCTGCCTTTGACCCTTACTACCACTACGTTGCCTTTAATCGCATTGCCGGCGTCCTCTCTGAAGAGGCAGGTAAGGTCTTCAAGTTTCAGGAGCAAGAAAAACTACATGAGGAGATCATCGACTCGGGTCTAGCCAAGATATATCAGGGACACCTCGATGTTGCCCAAACCATCGCTGATGACTATGGCGTTACAGTCACCACCAAGCTACTTGATGGCAAACCACATGATGCAATAGAAAAATATCTGAAATCGGTCAATGCCTCACTGCTGGTTGTCGGAAAATTGGGAATTCACGCCGATGATGAGCTTGATATTGGCGGTAATGCCGAGTTACTACTACAAAATTGTGAGTGCGCCATCCTGCTCAGCAATCGTGAATTTCAACCGCGTACCGAGCTACTCGCTTCAGTGACCACGTCGTGGACCAACGAAGCCGAGACGCGCATGGAAAATGTCCCCTCTTTCGTACGCAGTATGGCGCGCATGGCAATCCTACGTTACGCCCAGGAGCAGGGACACACCGTAATCACCGAAAAGATCGTTGAAGAAGCTACTGCACAGCTCATGCCCAACCACGCAGAGCAGGCAATGGGCGAAATTGTTGAGGCCTTCGACAACGGTGAGCTTAAGCGCAAACCAGAGACTATAGAACCGATGCGCTGGAGCAGTGAGGCAACCGATCTGCTCAGAACCATTGAGGATATGTCACTTCGAGGCAATCTCTCGATGCGTGCCGAGAAGAAGGCAAGAGCTGAGAAGAGTGCCACTGTTGAGAAAGGACATATCGTACCCTTTATAGAAGATGAGCAGAGCACAACGACAGATCAGGTTCTAGCTGAACTCCACTGGGCAGCATCTGCCCTCGCCCGTCTCTCCCGAGTCCCTGATGGTTTCATGCGAGACAAGAGCCGCGAACGAATCGAGGAGTACGCCCGCAATAACGGGCTCAATGAGATCACCATAAATGTCGCCGAGGCAGGTCTTGCTGAAGCGCGTAAGGCGATGGAATCTCAAATGTCTGAAGAGACGCCTCCTCAAGAAGAGCCCAAGAAAAAAGCGAGTGCCTGCCCCTTCGCCAACATGGAGCAGATTCGAGAGATTAAAAAAGGTGCGCTTAAATGGACTCCTGAAGCCAAGCAACGCATGGAGAAGATCCCTGAAGGGTTTATGCGCGATTTGACCAAGCAGCGCATCGAAAAATTTGCCAAAAAA
>JAOTST010000016.1 GCA_029864785.1 Chromatiales bacterium
GTGGTTGTAGTTAGAGCCTAAGTGATGGAAAGATCATGACAGTATGGGGGATTGATATAGAGTGAACGGTGCGATTAAACAGTCCATCTCTACCAAATTATTACGCATCATTTTTGCGCTCTATCTACCGCTTACACTGCTGGTCACGTCCACACACATATTTATCGAATATACCAATACAAAGCAGGATGTGCTGGATGAGCTTGGGCATATTGAAGAGGCGTTTGAACCACAGCTACAGAGTGCACTCTGGAACCTTGATCAAGATCAATTAAGCTCGGTAGTTGATGGTATTTTGCACCTTCCTATGGTGGTAGGTGTCGATGTTGTTGAGTTGGAATCTGGACATAAAGAGTCACTGTATGGACAGCGCGATAAAGAGTATGTCCACTCTTTTGTAGTGAGAAAGGATTTTGGTGAAAGCCACATTCAACTTGCAAAAGTTCAGCTCTATACAAGTCAGCAGGTTATCCTGGATCGCGTCAAGATAGGTTTTGCATTTATCACGCTTAATGCGTTGATCGTTGGTGTTAGCCTGTTTCTACTCCTGCGCTATGCCCTCCGCCGCTACCTCTTTACACCGCTCAATCAGTTCACCTCTAAGATTGGAGGCATCGATCTTGAGAATATCCATTTTCGCCTTGATCTGAATGGCGAAGATGATAATGAACTCAAGCTGATGGAGCAGTCATTTAATACGATGTTGCAACGGATTGAGAGTGATAAGGAAAAATTTATTGCGATAAAGCAACAGATACAACAGCGTCTGGAAGGCGAGGTGGATAAACGCACCCGACAACTGCAACTTGCTGTTGAAGAGGCTGAAAGCGCTAATCAAGCCAAAACTAATTTTTTGGCCAATATGTCACATGAGCTGCGTACTCCTCTGCATGGAATCATGAGCTTTTCTGCTTTTGGTTTAAAGAAACTTGAGTCGGTAGAGCGAAAGCAACTGGGTCACTATTTTGAGTCGATTCATACATCAGGTGAGCGTCTATTACATCTCCTTAATGATCTGCTTGATCTCTCCAAGCTTGAGGCGGGTAAAATGCAGATGGAGTTTGCGGGAGCTGATCTACAAGATGTAATTAAGAATGTTATGGCGGAGCAGCAGGCAAACTTGAGTGAGCACCAACTTAATGTTGAGCTCACGCCTGTGAATTGTGTTGTCAAGGGGGAGTTTGACAAGCTACGTATAGGGCAAGTGGTAACCAACTTTATCTCTAATGCAATTAAATATGCACCACAGGGAACCTGTATTACCTTCACGGCTACTTGTGGTCAGCTCTATAAAGGAACCATTGAGGCGATTGGTGTCAGTGTCGCGGATTCTGGCAAAGGGCTTCCTGAAAGTGAATTGGAGTCGATTTTTGATAAGTTTATCCAGAGCAGCGAGACCGATACCGGGGCAGGAGGAACGGGCCTAGGGCTATCCATCTCACGAGAGATTATTGAAGAGCACAATGGAAAAATTTGGGCAGAAAACCGACCTGATGGTGGGATGTTGTTTCAATTTCTTATTCCGATAAATCAGGATGGCCTGTTCATCGAAATGAACGAATAGGTATATTAGTCGCAGTTTATCGCGTCTTACGGCGTAAAAGCAGGTAGATTGCCCCGGTGCCGCCATCTCGATTGGTTGCGGAACAGAAGGCGAGCACCTCGTCTCTCTGTCTTAACCAGTGGTTTACCTTCTGTTTTAATATCGGTTGGCTGTCGTGAGACCCTTTCCCTCGTCCATGGATGATACGCACACAACGTACCCCGTTTTTAATCGAAAAATGGATGAACTCAGTGAGTTCAACACGCGCCTCGGCAACGGTTCGGCCATGTAGATCCAGATCTATTTCAACGGGAATCTGGCCTCTGCGTAGCTTCTTGAGGGTGGCTTGCTGTAGCCCCGTTCGATAGAAGAGGAGCTGTTCATCACTTTTGACAGGATCTCCCTCATCGGAGAAGAGATCGTCTCTACCTTCAGACTCAGAATGTTGTGGATGTAGCCGTTGAGGTAGTGGTTTTTGCCGAAATGGCGGGGGGATTTTCTGTTCTAGTGGTTTTACATCGGTAACGGCATCTTTAAAAAGGGAGCTCTCTTTGTTGGAGGTGGATTGTTCTTTTGATGTGGTCATGGGATGTAGAGGGCTGTAAAAGTGGGTAGTATACGCACTATGAAACAGTCGATGAAAATATTGATTAGCAATGATGATGGCTATCTCGCCCCGGGAATTCGGGCATTGGCCGACGAGCTGGCTAAAATGGGCGAGATCACCGTAGTTGCTCCAGAGCGGGATCGCAGTGGCGCGAGTAACTCATTGACTCTGGACTCACCGCTTCGAGCCAAACGAGCTGAGAATGGCTTCTATGCGGTAGATGGTACCCCAACTGATTGCGTTCATCTGGCGATTACTGGCCTGCTGGCAGAAGATCCCGATATCGTGGTATCGGGCATTAACTCAGGTGCCAACATGGGGGATGATGTGCTCTATTCGGGCACTGTTGCGGCAGCAACCGAAGGGCGATTTCTGGGATATCCGGCGATAGCGGTCTCGCTGGTTGCGCAATCGGGACACGAGGTGAGCCACTACGCCACTGCAGCAAAGATTGTCACTACGTTGATGAAAAAGCTCGATAATCATCCGCTGCCAAGCAATACCATCCTCAATGTCAATGTTCCCGATGTGCCATGGGAGGAGATTAAGGGAATTGAGGCGACTCGTCTGGGCCATCGTCATCGTTCAGAACCCATTATAAAGAGTCAGGATCCACGTGGACGACCTATCTACTGGGTTGGCCCCTGTGGTGAAGAGGCGGATGCTGGTCCGGGGACAGACTTTTATTGTACTCGGCAGCAAAAGGTCTCTGTTACCCCGTTACAGATCGATCTGACTCGCCATCAATTACTTGATGATTTGAGTCAATGGTTGGCAGGTTGAACGGCATCTCTTCTCCAAAACTGGATATTCGTGGCACGGGGATGACCTCGCCACGGGCGCGTGAGCGTCTGATTACGCGTCTACGTGAACAGGGTATTGCTGATGAGCGGGTGCTCGATATTATCTACAACATGCCTCGCCACCTATTTGTTGATGAGGCACTCTCACATCGAGCCTATGAAGATACGGCACTGCCGATTGGTAGCGGTCAGACTATCTCTCAGCCCTATGTCGTGGCACGTATGACCGAGGTGATTCTTGAGGTAGAGCCAAAACGGGTACTCGAAGTAGGTACCGGCTGTGGTTATCAAAGTGCGGTTCTTAGTCAGCTTGTCGATCAGGTCTATACAATAGAGCGTATCGATGCACTCTATCGCAAGGCATTTCGCATCTTGCGGGAACTTAAAATTGGTAATGTGAAATTGCGTTACGGGGATGGTTATGCCGGGTGGCCGGAAAATGCCCCCTTTGATGCAATTTTGGTCGCCGCCGCACCCGATGAGATTCCTCCGGTATTGTTGCATCAACTGAGCGATGGGGGGCGGATGATTATCCCCGTTGGCGTGAGCGGCAATCAGCAGTTGGTCTCTATTACTCGACGTGGTGAGGAATTTTACCAGGATGATCTGGATCGTGTGTTGTTTGTGCCCATGCTTCCAGGGGCGGGTTAATCAATTATGAAGCTATTTTCATCCCTCTACGACAAAGTTATTCTCTGGGCGAAACACCCCCATGCGGATCGTTATCTAGCAACACTCAGCTTTGCTGAATCCTCTTTTTTTCCTATTCCGCCGGATGTGATGATGATTCCTATGGCGCTGGCTCGCCCAGATCGTGGGTGGCGGCTGGCACTATTAACAACACTCTTCTCGGTCATTGGTGGAGTTGCCGGTTACATGATCGGTCTATGGGGCTTTGAGCTGGTTGAGCCTATTATCCAGCAGGCGGGTTATTTGGATCGATTTGAGAAGGTGGTTGCCTGGTTTGCTGAGTGGGGGATCTGGATTATCTTTATCGCAGGATTCTCTCCGATTCCATATAAGTTGTTTACCATCTCTGCGGGAATGCTGCATATGATGTTTATCCCTTTTGTGATGGCCTCAATCATCGGGAGAGGGGCTCGCTTCTTTCTTGTTGCGGGGCTTATTCGTTGGGGAGGTACAGCGATGGAGCAAAAACTGCGTCGTTATATTGATCGCATTGGATGGACAGTGGTTGCCTTGATTGTGGTTGGTGTTCTTATCTATTACTTAAGGTAGTCCGGCACTGAATATGAGGTATCGAATACTCTCAATTCTGTTTTTAGTCATAACTCTTTCCGGATGTGGAACTATCGTTTTTCCTGGAACAGAGAGAGCGCATCAGCAGCAGTGGCGCGGGGGGGCAAATTCAATACATCAGGTGAAGAGGGGGGAAACCCTCTACTCTATTGCCTATCGTTATGGCGTTGAGTATCGAACTCTAGCCAAGTGGAACAAAATAAAATCACCTTATCGAATCTTTATTGGTCAAAAACTGACACTGAAGCCACAGATAAAACACCGGGTGAAGAAGGGGGAGACGATTTACTCGATCGCATTTCGGTATGGAGTCGATTATCGCTCTTTGGCCAAAGACAACAAAATTGTCGCCCCTTATCAAATTCTTGTAGGTCAGCAGTTGAGGGTTATTCCTCAAGCTAACTCCCCCTCGGTGGTCGCGTCAAAAAAGCCAGCATCAATCAAAAAGCCTAAACGGGTCACAACATCAATTCGTGGAAAGACCCGGTCAAAAAGAAAGAAAAAGCCTACAAAAAGTGCAGCCTCTTACTCTAACAGGAAGGTCTATTGGAGTTGGCCGGTTAAAGGAAAGTTGGTGACTACCTTTTCACCGAAAGATTATCGGAAGGGGCTTGATATTCGTGGTAAGGTCGGATCTAGAATAGTTGCCGCAGACTCTGGTGATGTGGTTTACAGTGGTAATGGTCTGCTCGGATATGGAAATTTGATCATTATCCGGCATAATTCCTCTTACTTAAGTGCCTACGGGCATAACCGGAAATTGCTGGTTAAAGCTGGCGCCAAGGTAAAAAAAGGGGAAAAAATTGCCGAGATGGGACGTACCCGTAAGAAGGGCGCTATTCTACATTTTGAGATTCGTCGTAACGGAAAGCCGGTTAACCCGCTCCGTTATTTACCTCGAAGATAATGAGTGATATTGAATTTTATGACTGATATGAAGCAGGATAAGAAGCTACATTTAGTAGACCCAGATAAGCCCTCATCAAACACACTGGATGCGACTAGGCTCTACCTGAGTGAGATTGGCTTCTCCCCATTGCTCAATGCTCAAGAGGAAATTGACCTAGCTCGTCTTATCCAAAAAGGTGATGAGGCTGCGCGTAAGCACATGATTGAGTCCAATCTTCGTCTAGTGGTTAAAATTGCTCGAAGCTATCTCAACAGGGGGCTCGCTCTGCTCGACTTGATTGAAGAGGGCAACCTTGGACTGATGCGCGCGGTTGAAAAATATGATCCTGAGCGAGGTTTCCGTTTTTCGACCTATGCGACATGGTGGATTCGTCAAATGATGGAGCGGGGACTGATGTGTCAGACTCGAACGATTCGTCTTCCTGTTCACATTGTTAAAGAGATTAATGTCTATATGCGTGCAGCGCGTAAGCTTTCACTACAGCTGGACCATGATCCAACGCCTGAAGAGATTGCGGAGCTTGTTGATAAGCCGATTGAAGATGTGCGGCGGATGCTCAAAATTAATATTCCGGTCACCTCTGTCGATCTTCCTATTGGTTATGAAGATGGGCGCACGATTGTCGATACGCTAGTTGATGAAAACAGTGTTGATCCAACGGCCATGCTTGAGAATGACGAGTTACGAGAACACTTTGATCAGTGGCTCTCTGAATTGAGTGATAAACAGCGCGAGGTGATTGAACGTCGCTTTGGACTGCATGGGTACGACAATCAAACGCTAGAAGAGGTAGGTAAAAATCTAGAATTAACTCGTGAGCGGATTCGTCAGATTCAAAATGATGCGCTAAAAAAACTGCGTCAGAAGATGACACAGGAAGGGCTTACTCAGGATCTGCTATAACATAATCGCTGCGGCAACCTTTCGCTCTTCTGCGGCGAGTAGATTATAGGTTCGACATGCCGCACGGCTGTCCATCACCTCCACGCCGACACCTTGTGCCATAAATGGTGATAGCTGTTTCGGAGTAGGAAAAGTGAGCTTTTCCCCGGTGCCTAAAATTAAAATCTCAACGCCAAATTCAGATAATACTCCCGATAATTCTGCAACATCCTGACTGGTCATGGTATTAACCTGTTGGATACTCCAGTCTGTATGGAGTTTTGTGGGTGAGATGATAAAGCTTTCTGTTAGCGTAATCAGGCCATCAATTGGTGCAATTTTTAGTTCAATATCCCCACCTGGAACGGCGATTTCGACCCCTGTAGGGGTAAAGCTGTGAATTTGATAGAGATGGTCGCTGATATCTTGGGCAATATTCATTGTTTCGGGTAAAATGGCTACTTGGTTGTGGGGGAGTGCCGTTGGGCGCTGCTCTGCTGAGTATGATACCCACTTTTAAGGTTTACTACAGTGATCGAAGATTTCCCACGCATTAAGCGACTTCCCCCCTATGTTTTCAATATCGTTAACGAGTTGAAGGCGAAGGCGCGAGCGGCTGGGGAAGATATTATCGATTTTGGTATGGGCAATCCCGACCAGCCAACACCCGATCATATTGTCGATAAGTTATGTGAGACTGCACAACGTGGCGATACGCATCGTTACTCGCTTTCGCGAGGCATCCCTCGTCTGAGACAAGCGATCTGTAACTGGTACAAGCGTAAGTACGATGTGAATCTTGATCCTCAGACCGAAGCGATTGTCACCATCGGTTCCAAAGAGGGGCTGGCCCATCTGGCGATGGCAACGGTCGGTCCTGGTGATGCGGTGCTGGTGCCCAATCCATCTTATCCTATTCATCCCTACGGTTTTGTCATCGCAGGGGCAGATATTCGTCATGTACCGATGGTCAAGGATCGTGATTTTTTTGAAGAGCTAGAGAAAGCGATTAAAGACTCATGGCCCAAACCAAAGATGCTGGTACTTAACTTTCCCGGTAATCCTACTGCAGATTGTGTTGAGCTCGACTTTTTTGAGAAGGTGGTCGAGATCGCCCGTGAACATGAGATCTGGATCGTTCAAGATATTGCCTATGCCGAGATTGCTTTTGATGGCTATGTTCCCCCATCGATTCTACAGGTGCCCGGTGCAAAAGATGTGGCAGTAGAGTTCTACTCACTTTCCAAGACCTATAATATGCCGGGCTGGCGTGTTGGCTTCATGGTCGGTAACCCGATTCTTGTCAGTGCGCTACAGCGTATGAAGTCCTATCTTGACTACGGCATGTTTACGCCCATTCAGGTAGCGTCGATAGCAGCACTTGAAGGGGATCAAAGTTGTGTTAAAGAGATTCGTGATATGTATCAATCACGTCGTGATGTGCTCTGCGAAGGGCTTAATAATGTCGGATGGGAAGTGACCCCTCCCAAGGCAACCATGTTTGTCTGGGCACCGATTCCCGAAAAATACAAAGAGATGGGCTCGCTCGAGTTTACCAAAAAATTGTTGCAGGACGCCAAGGTGGCGGTCTCCCCTGGAATCGGTTTTGGTGAATATGGTGATGACCATGTCCGCTTTAGTCTTATTGAAAATGAGCACCGTACCCGTCAAGCCATTCGTGGTATTCGCGAGATGTTCCGTAAAGACGGCATCCTCAAATAATTATTTATATACTTTTGGAGTAACGAATTGAATTCGGTAAAGATCGGTTTACTAGGACTGGGTACTGTTGGTGGCGGTACGGTTAACGTTTTAAAACGTAATGCAGCAGAGATTACTCGACGCGCGGGTTGTAACATTGAGGTCATCAGTGCCTCGGCGCGTGACCTTACCAAGCCGCGTATCTGTGATACCGCAGGTATTGAGTTAACTACTCAGGCGGCAGAGATTGTTGAAAATCCCGACGTCAATATTGTGGTTGAGTTGATTGGTGGTGACACGCTGGCTCACGAGATGGTGATGCGTGCAATTGCCAACGGCAAGCATGTCGTAACGGCTAATAAAGCACTTATTGCCAAGCACGGTAATGAGATCTTTGCAGCGGCGCAGAAGCAGGGCGTTATTGTTGCTTTTGAAGCGGCAGTGGCTGGCGGTATTCCTATTATTAAGGCGATTCGTGAAGGACTTGCAGGTAACCATATTGAGTGGCTTGCAGGAATCATCAACGGTACCGGGAACTTTATTCTTACCGAGATGCGTGACAAGGGACGTGATTTTGAAGATGTTCTCGCCGAGGCGCAGAGCCTTGGTTATGCCGAAGCGGATCCAACATTTGATGTTGAAGGGATCGATGCGGCACACAAGCTCACAATTCTCGCTTCGATCGCATTTGGTATTCCACTTCAATTTGAGAAGGCGTTTACTGAAGGAATCACCAAGATCACCCGCGAAGATGTTGAATATGCCGAGGAGCTGGGATATCGCATTAAACATCTGGGCGTTTCACGCCGTACCGACAGCGGTATTGAACTGCGCGTCCACCCAACTTTGATTCCTGAAAAGCGCCTTATCGCCAATGTTGATGGTGTCATGAATGCCGTGCTTGTTCAGGGTGATGCGGTTGGACCCACCCTCTATTATGGTGCCGGTGCGGGCGCTGATGCGACGGCTTCGGCTGTGGTTGCTGATATCATCGATATCGCACGAGTGCTGACGGCTGAGCCGAGTCATCGAGTCCCCTATCTGGCATTCCAGCCCGATCAGATGGCCGATACGCCAATCTTGCCAATGGAAGAGGTGGTCACCGCCTACTATCTACGCATGTCGGTTATCGATAACCCCGGAGTTCTGGCAGAGATTACTCGCATTCTTGGTGAATCAACCATCTCCATTGAGGCGATGATTCAGAAAGCAGGCAAAAGCGAAGGTGATGTTGTTCCCCTTATTCTTATGACCCATGAAGTTAAAGAGGGGTTGATGAATCAGGCAATCAATGCGATTGAAAAGCTTGATGCCATTCAGGGTGAAATTGCTCGAATTAGAGTCGAGTCCCTGGAATAATTGATAACAGTGAAATACCGTTACAACAGGGGCTATATGGCCCCTTTGTTGTTTTGGAAATGATAAATTGAGACATCTCTCCATTCATCTCGCATCTATCGCACCGCTGGAATTTTATCGCGGAGAGCAACCATCACTTCCTGCGCTAGAGATGCTAACGTGTCACGGGAGTGCTGTACCTTTCACGCTGGTAGGGGATAGCGCTATCTTTGAAACGGTGGCTCAGGGGAATATCTCCTTTGCACAACAGCGTCTCGCAGGAGAACAACGGCAGCCAGAAAACCTTGATAGTGGATTCTGGTACTGCGCCGATCCGGTCTACCTACAGGCTGATCGTGATCAAGTATTGCTTACCCACCCAATCTCTATTCAAATTAAAAATAGTGAGGCCGATGCCTTGATTGAGGCCTTTAACCAACTCTTTAAAGAGGATGGTGTAGAACTCTGGCGAGCTATGAGTGAAGGAATTGAGGAGGGTGATGGGAGTGCCGAACGCTGGTATCTTCGAAGTGAGAGACCATGGCTGCTATCGACGACTTCACTGGATCATGCAGAGAACCAAAGCATTCGGGAACTCCTGCCTCAAGGTGAAGATGCGCTACGTTGGAGCAAATTGATCTCAGAGGTGGAAATGCTCTTCTTTGCTAACCCGATTAATCAACAGCGTAGTGAAAGAAGAGCGCCTCTCATTAGCGGGATCTGGCTATGGGGTGAGCAAAAAGTAGAAAGTAGAAATGCCACACCCTGGTCTATCCTATTGGGTGAACATCCTCTACTCAAAGGAGCCTGCTCGTTAAGTGGTGTTGCTCAAGTGGGGTTGCCAGATTTATTGGAAGAGGTAATCAATACTCAATCTAATACACTCATTGTCGTTGATGAATTGCTTCAACAACAACGTACCGGAGCACATCATGAAATTCCTCCACTATTACAGGCGTTGGAACAGACGCTGTTCGCCCCAGCATTGGCAGCATTAAAACAGGGAAAAATTGATCAATTCTCGATTCAGCCCGCCAATGGAGAGGCATATAAAATAAAGCGTCGAGACTTGATGCGATTCTGGCGCAGGAGTAAGCCTGTCTGGCATGAGGTCTAAGGTCACCATAGAGCGCCATCAATTTAGCGGGGATGAACATTCCATTGCAAGTGTTGCCCCAGTTATCGAACGACTATTGCAACATCGTGGCATAACATCGTCCGATGAAATTGAGTTTGGTCTCAAGCATCTATTGCCGCTTAATGGATTGCTCGGTGTCGATCATGCCGTTGAGATTGTTCATCAGGCGCTAAAATTGAATCAGCATATTCTTATTGTTGGTGATTACGATGCTGATGGAGCCACCAGTACCGTCGTGGCGATACGTGCTTTGAAGATGATGGGCTGCAACAACGTCTCATATCTTGTTCCCAATCGTTTTGAGTATGGCTATGGCTTAACCCCTGAAATTGTCGAAGTGGCTCTTAAAGAGAATCCAAACCTTATTATTACTGTCGATAACGGTATTGCCAGTGTTGCAGGTGTCGCTGCGGCTAAAGCGGCAGACGTTAAGGTCATTATTACGGATCATCATCTTCCTGGTCGTGAGCTGCCTGAGGCTGATGCCATCATCAACCCCAATCGAGAAGAAGATCAATTCCCCAGTAAAAATCTCGCTGGGGTGGGGGTTATTTTCTACCTGATGTTGGCACTTCGCTCCTATCTGCGAGAGATGGATTGGTTTACCGAACGGCAGATTGAAATTCCTAATCTGGCCAAACTACTTGATCTGGTCGCGTTGGGTACAGTAGCCGATCTAGTTCAACTTGATCGTAATAATCGTATTCTGGTGCAACAGGGGCTTGCACGTGTAAGGGCCGGTGAGTCATGTGAGGGAATAAAAGCGCTCATTCAAATTTCTAAGCGTGATGAGAGCCGGCTCACCAGTCAGGACTTTGGTTTTGCCCTCGGGCCACGACTCAACGCCGCTGGTCGCATGGATGACATGACCATCGGTATCGAGACACTACTCTGTGACGACCACTTCCAGGCGGTGCGTTTAGCCACTGAGCTAGATGAACTCAAT
>JAOTST010000230.1 GCA_029864785.1 Chromatiales bacterium
GAGGGAGCGATAGAGGGGATCGTTGAAGAGCGTAAGAAAGAACCTTTTACCGATCTCTACCAGTTCTGTCGCCGCGTTGATCTACGCAAGACCAATAAGCGGGTGCTCGAATCGTTGATTCGTGCCGGTGCGCTGGATGGCCTCAACTCAACGCGTGCCAGCATGATGGCGGTGTTGCCCAGTGCCATTAAGCTGGCTGATCAGGACTCCAGAAACCAGGCAGCCGGTATTGATGACCTGTTTGGATTTGAGGGCGATTCATTAGCGCAGAGTGCCACCGAGATCCCGCCGCTGCCCGAGTGGGATGATGATACCCGTTTGGGTGGTGAGAAGGAGACACTGGGCCTCTACCTTACCGGTCACCCGATCGACCGCCACCTTGATGAGCTGGGACAGTTTATCTCGACCCGTATCGCCAAGATCAGGCCGGAGAAGGGGCGTAGCATCACCATCGCCGGCTTGATTACCGCGATACGTACCATGAATACCAAAAGGGGCGACAAGATCGCCTTTATCACCCTTGATGACAAAAGTGCGCGGGTAGAGATAGCCCTCTTTACCGAGGCCTATGCCCAGTTTGGAGCCATGCTCGCCAAAGATCGTCTGGTGGTGGTCGAAGGGGAGGCATCGATTGATGATTACTCAGGCACCAACCGCATGCAGGCAAACTACGTGACCGATATCGATGGCGCACGTGAGCGCTATGCCAAAAAACTTGCGCTGAAATTGACCCATGCCAGCGGTGCAGAAGAGCTGGCAAAGCTACGCAGCACAATAGAACCCTACCGTGAGGGCATCACCCCGATCCAGATTGAGTACCAAAACCGGGGGGCGACAGCCTATCTCAATTTGGGGGATGAGTGGCATGTCAGACCCGCCGAACAGCTGATTCAGCGGTTGCAACATACGCTGGGTGAAGAAAATGTACGGTTGGACTATGGGAAAAGCGAATCGATTTGAGTTAGAATCCCCCCTATAAATGAGAGAGCATAAAGACTATTTCCTATGGATTTGAATTTCTTAGATTTTGAACAGCCTATCGCCGAACTTGAAGCGAAGATCGAGGAGCTGCGCTATGTAGGCAACGACTCTGATGTCAATATTGGTGAGGAGATTACACGCCTCAAGAGCAAGAGCCAAAGTCTGACCGAATCGATTTTCTCTAAACTTGATTCATGGCAGACCGCACAGCTTGCACGTCATCCTCAACGTCCCTATACCCTCGACTATATCGAGCGAATTGTGACTGACTTTGAAGAGTTGCATGGCGATCGTGCCTATGCCGATGATGCCGCGATTGTGGGTGGTGTTGGTCGCATTGATGGTCGTCCCGTTATGGTGATTGGTCAGCAGAAGGGGCGTGATACCAAAGAGAAGGTCGAGCGAAACTTTGGTATGCCACGCCCTGAGGGTTACCGTAAGGCGTTGCGCCTGATGGAGATGGCTGAACGTTTTAAGTTACCTGTGATCACCTTCATCGACACTCCCGGAGCCTATCCTGGCGTGGGTGCTGAAGAGCGTGGTCAGTCGGAGGCGATTGCACGTAATCTGTTTGTGTTGTCGAAACTAAAGACCCCCGTTATCTGCACTGTTATCGGTGAAGGTGGTTCGGGTGGTGCGCTCGCTATCGGTGTGGGTGATCGCGTCATGATGTTGCAATACAGCACTTACTCGGTCATCTCACCTGAAGGCTGTGCCTCGATTCTCTGGAAGAGTGCTGAGCGTGCTGCTGATGCCGCAGAGGCGTTGGGAATTACCTCGGGTCGTCTTAAGGAGTTAGGTCTTATCGACCGTATTATCCCTGAACCACTTGGTGGAGCCCATCGTGACCTTGATGAGATTGCGCGCAATGTGAAGGGTGCCATTATCGAAAATCTCAACCATCTCGACACGTTGCCGCTCGATCAGCTACTTGAAGAGCGCTACCAACGGTTGATGTCTTTCGGTAATTTCGAAGAGTAATTGCTGTGAAGATGCAGCCGCTCGATATCGACTGGCTGTGGCAGCAGTTTCAACCATTCGTCCCATTTAAACGTGTCGTCGTCGCCCTCAGTGGCGGTGTCGATTCGACTGTGCTGCTGCACCTGATGCAGCAGTTACAGCAACAACACGACCTATCATTATCGGCGATCCATATTAACCACCAACTTCAGACGGAATCTGATGGTTGGGTCGACCAGTGTATCGAGTTGTGCGAGCGGTGGCAGATCCCTCTTCAAGTTGAAAAGGTCATCGTCGAAAAGAGTGGTCACGGCATGGAGAGTGATGCCCGTGCTGCCCGCTACCGGATCTTTGATGCACAACTGCAACAGGGTGACATTTTGCTACAGGGACATCATGCCGATGATCAGGCCGAAACGGTATTGATGCGTTTGATGCGTGGTAGCGGTGTGCGAGGTCTGGCGGCAATTCCGGCGGAGCGGGCGCTTGGGCACGGCAGGGTTGTACGTCCTCTTTTACCTATTTCGCGTCAGCAGATTATTGATTATGCAGCCCATCATCAACTGAATTGGATTGAGGATCCGAGCAATAGTGACCGAACTATCGAGCGCAACCTCATTCGTCATGAGATTCTGCCACAAATGGAGCGTCAGCGAAGCGGTGTCAAAAAGGCGCTGGTACGAAGTGCCGAACAGTTTCTTGAATCTGCTGAGTTGCTCGACCAGCTCGCTGAAATAGACCTTCAAAGTGCCCAACTGGAGCCTCTACAGCTCGGTTGTGATGTGCTTTTAGAACTTGAGCATGGGCGTTGTCGAAATCTGCTGCGCTACTGGATCTCAAAAAATGGATTTCTGACACCAAGCTCAGCGGTGATTGACCGTATTATCTATGAGGGGCTTCACTCAAGGGCGGATGCCCATCCCTTGATCGACTGGTTTGGTGCCGAGGTACGGCGTTATAGAAATAGCCTATACCTGATGCAGCGGGCTCCCTCTGAGCATGAATATGCACCGCTAAAGTGGGATCTTTGTAGCGCATTGCAACTGGGCGAGGGGTTGGGCATCCTCAGTTCGGTTAAACAGATAGGTGCAGGGATTCGCACCTCATTAATAGTGGACAACGAAGTAACCATTCGATGGCGAGCAGGTGGAGAGCGCATTCAACCTGCGGGACGAACAGGGCATCATACCCTGAAAAATCTGTTTCAGGAGGCGGCTATTCCTCTGTGGCAGCGTGAACGCTACCCGCTTATCTACATTGGTGAAAAACTGGCCTATATCCCCAACCTCTGCGCTGCAGCGGAGTTTGCTGTAGAAAAAGATGAAGAGGGGCTTCTTTTTGAGTGGAACCCCCAATGAATTTTTATTGAAAAGGGGGAGTAAAAAGCGGACAATGTCATCCCTGTTTATACAGGCATTCAAATACTTTTGTCTGTCACCCTAACTCCTACTTTTTGACAGAACAGAAATGACAAAATACATCTTCGTAACTGGTGGCGTGGTCTCATCTTTGGGCAAGGGGATTGCTGCGGCATCTCTGGCCGCTATCCTTGAGGCGCGTGGCCTGAAAGTCACCATGCTCAAGCTTGATCCCTACATTAATGTTGATCCCGGCACCATGAGTCCGTTTCAGCATGGTGAGGTCTTTGTCACCGAGGACG
>JAOTST010000231.1 GCA_029864785.1 Chromatiales bacterium
TATTGGTGTCAGCCGCGAGAGTAAATTGAGGAACCAATAGAAGGCCTCCATCAATATCGACGAGACTCCTATTCATTTTTCCCTCGTTATCCTCAAAAATTCGATAGCCCGCAATACGTTGCAGCAAGCGTTCAGCACCCGCATCATGATCATCGCGTTCTACCCCAATAAAGGCGAGAATGCCGTGATTAATTTTACCAATAGATTGGCCATCTACCTCGACACTAGCTGAGGTGACCCGTTGAATGAGGGCTATCACAATTGGCGGCTCCTAAAGATTTCTATACTCCCTATTCTACCCATAAAAAAACGCCTGAACGATAGTATCGTTCAGGCGTTTTTTTATGATGATACTTTTATGGGCGAATATAGGAGTAGCCTGCTTCCTGCAGCGCCATAATCCGACTAACACCCGCCGAAACAACCTGTACACCCTCGGTCAACTTTGGCTTTTTACCGCTCTTTTTGGCCATCTTTTGCATGGTGTTGTTACAGGCGCTAAAGGTCACATTCTGCTGTGCCAGAGAGCTGACCCGTTTATTGAGCTTATGCCCTGCGGTTAGCATCTGTAGGCCGGGACCATAGGCAACGATCTCAACATCAACATTATCGATGCCATACTCCTTCTGAACATTAACCGCATTGTTCAGCGCGATATTCATCGCCTTTTGATCCGCACTGCTCACCTGAATCACCAACTTGTGATGCGTATGATCCGTCGCAGCGGCATTAACCGCAAAAAGTAGTGAGGCCAGTGCAATAAGTAGGAATTTTAGCCCGTTCCATTTCATAATATTTTCTCCTGAAGTTAATGGTTATTAATTTTATATGAGATTAAATCTCATTAAACCACTTCAAGAGAAAAGATCAACCCGAGTATTCTACTCAAGATCTAGGTGAAAACCCCAATGTCCGGGAACATCTCCCGGACTCTCGGAAAGGTCTAGCCGCGCGATGCCCGCTTACGATCATTCTCGCCCAGCAGCTTTTTACGCAGGCGAATATGGTTAGGAGTCACCTCAACCAGCTCATCTTCATCGATGAACTCCAGCGCTTGCTCCAGGGTGTGAACGACAGGAGGCGTAAGCACCTGTGCCTCATCGGTACCCGAGGCGCGAACATTGGTTAGCTGCTTACCCCTGAGGGCATTAACCACCAGGTCATTACTGCGTGAGTGCAGACCAATGACCATCCCCTCGTAAACCTCATCGCCATGGGCGATAAACATACGTCCACGCTCTTGCAGATTAAAGATCGAGTTGGTCAACGCCTTACCTGTGGCATTGGCAATCATCACGCCGTTCATGCGGATACCGTAATCACCTTTTTTCATCGGCCCATAGTGATCAAAGACGCTGAAGATAAGACCTGAACCGCGGGTTGCAGTGAGGAATTCGGTTCTAAAACCGATGAGACCACGGCTAGGCAGAATGTAGTCGATACGCACACGACCCTTACCGTCGGGCTGCATATCTTTAAGGTCGCCACCACGCTCGCCGATCTTCTCCATCACGGTGCCCTGGTACTCCTCTTCAACATCAACCGTCACCTGCTCGTACGGCTCCTCTTTGGTGCCATCGTCAAGGGTGTGGATAATCACCTCAGGACGCGAGACACCCATCTCAAATCCTTCACGGCGCATATTTTCGATAAGGATTGCAAGGTGTAGTTCACCACGACCAGCAACACGGAATTTGTCAGGGTCATCCCCTTCGTCAACACGTAGTGCGACGTTGTGAAGCAGCTCACGGTCGAGACGCTCTCTGATCTGACGCGAGGTGACAAACTTGCCATCCTTACCGCAGAAGGGAGAGTTGTTAACCTGGAAGGTCATGCTTACAGTTGGTTCATCGATAGAGAGCGGCGCAAGTGCTTCAACCGCATCGGGGTCACACAGGGTATCGGAGATACGCAGGTCATCCATACCGGTAAAGCAGACGATATCACCAGCGTGAGCCTCTTTGACCTCAACCCGCTCCAGCCCCATAAATCCGAGCACCTGTAAAATACGACCATTACGACGCTTGCCATCATCATCAACGATGGTCACCTTGGTATTCGGCTTAACCGAACCACGGGCGATACGGCCGATACCGATAACACCCACGTAGCTGTTGTAGTCGAGCTGACTCACCTGAATCTGTAGTGGGTCTTCATGCGATACCTGAGGGGCATGAACATTCTTCACGATGCTCTCGAACAGCGGAACCATATCGCCACTGGTGGCATCCTGCTCATCCGATGCAAAACCATTGATACCCGAGGCATACATCACGGGAAAATCGAGTTGCTCATCGGTGGCACCGAGACGGTCGAAGAGTTCAAAAGTCTGATCCAGCACCCAATCTGGACGCGAACCTGGTTTGTCGATTTTGTTAATGACCACAATGGGGTGCAGTCCCTGTGCCAGCGCCTTCTCTGTCACAAAACGGGTCTGCGGCATGGGACCCTCTTGGGCATCAACCAACAGCAAGACCGAATCGACCATAGAGAGTACACGCTCCACCTCACCACCGAAGTCGGCGTGCCCCGGTGTATCAACGATGTTGATCCGATAGTCGCCCCACTTGATCGCGGTGTTCTTGGCAAGAATGGTGATACCACGCTCTTTCTCGATGTCGTTAGAATCCATCGCTCGCTCTTCGAGCTGAGCACGCTCATCAAGGGTATCAGACTGTTTCAGCAGCTCATCAACCAGAGTGGTCTTACCGTGGTCAACGTGGGCAATGATGGCGATATTACGCAGATTCTCGTTCACAATATTTATTCTCAGTGGGCACCCGACTCGATAAAAGTCAAACGCGTAAAAATTAGCCGGCCATTGTACCCGAAAAGGAATATCGACATATACTTATATCTTAGCCCTACAGTTGGCAGCTTATTTAGAGATCGTGCGCCCTGCTCCGTTCATAGCACCTTCCGGCTTGTTGCTTGACCTGCTAACGCTTTTCGCTCAAGATTCGGACTACTAATATTAATAGATACTAAAATAGAATGTTTGACCACTTTGACCCTCAAAATCCGATAGAAGAGAAGCTGCTTGCCGCACAAAATGGCGAGATGGATGGCGAACTATTTATGCAGGAGCTACTGCAAGCCGAACTCTTTATGCCCATTCTTGAAAAAGAGAATATGGGAGGCGTCCAAAATAGCCAATCGGCAACGCCACTATCGCTCACAGATGAAGGAGGAACAGAGATTATCATCCTGTTTACCAGCCCTGAACGTGCCAAAGAGTTTGTGAGCGACTACCCCGGCTATGGCGGCGGACTGCTCGCTGAAACAACCTGGATTCTTGAGCGTGTGGGCAGTGGTCACGGTATCTCAATCAACCCCAACTGGCCTGCCGGTATCGATATGGAACCGGGAATGGTCGACTCCCTTCGACAATAGCAATAAATTTAGTAGCGCAAATTAAGGAATAGATAATGGCCGAAAATAATACCCCTTCAACGGAACCCAATAGCGCTCATTCAGAACCGATGACCGCAGAGATGCAGGCAGCTGTTGATGCAAACAGTAGCAACAAAAAGAGTTCTGTCAAAAAATCTGCCAAAAAAAAGAAAAGTGCAGTAAAAAAGAAAG
>JAOTST010000233.1 GCA_029864785.1 Chromatiales bacterium
CGCCACCATTGGGGTTGAGTCGAATAAGCCAGAGTCTATCAAGGCTCTTGAAGCAGCCCTCTCTAAACAGATCGCGCTACCCATCTCCGTCACACCACTTGAGGTGAAGTACCCGCAGGGTGCCGAGAAAATGCTGATTAAGTCGATCTACGACAGAGAGGTGCCTGCCGGCGAACTGCCGCGCAATCTCGGCATATCGGTCAATAATGTCGGCACGATCGTCGCAATTGCCGACTATTTTGATCGAGGGATACCTCTTATTGAGCGTATTGTTACCGTGGCAGGCCCTGGCATCGACTATCCAGCCAACCTCATCGTGCCACTGGGCACCTCGGTACGTGATGTGCTCAAATTCTGCGGTGGCCTGAAAGAGGCGACCCATGAGGTTATTATGGGAGGCCCCATGATGGGGGTACCCGTTGCCAGCCTCGATGCCCCTATCTTAAAAGGTACATCGGGCATTCTCGCCTTTACCGAAAAAGAGAGTGGTCGCCCCCAAGAGCACGCCTGTATTCGTTGTGGACGCTGCTTGGAGGCCTGCCCCTACTTTCTCAACCCATCAAAACTGGCTCGTCTCGGTAAAGCACGAATGTATGAAGAGATGGGGAGTCAGTTTCACGTCATGGACTGTGTAGAGTGCGGCTCCTGTACCTTCGCCTGTCCCTCAAACATCCCGATTGTGCAACATATTCGCAGCGCCAAAGATAGTCTGCGCCGCCAACCGAATAAAATGGTCAATTGACCCGTTATACTGACTAAAGATTATGAGTGAACAAGATCCTAGACTACTCCTGCAACCGGCACCGTTACTGCAACAGGGAATGACAACCCCGCAGGCGATGAAGGACGTCTGGATCGCCCTCGCCCCAGCCACCCTGTTTGGGATCTGGCACTTCGGCATCAGCTCACTGCTAGTGATTATCACCACCATTATCGGGGCGATGATTACCGAGTGGGCCTTCACCCCTCCTGAAAAGAGAGGGCATGTCATGGGAGACTGGAGTGGCGCGCTCACCGGACTGCTACTCGCTCTAACCCTCCCTCCCGGCCTGCCGCTATGGATGGCCTTCCTTGGTGGAGCCGTAAGTACCGGCCTGGGCAAGGTGATGTGGGGTGGTCTTGGCAACAATATATTTAATCCAGCACTGGTTGGGCGCGCCTTTCTGCTCGCCACCTTCCCCATTGTAATGACCACCTGGCACGGATCAGTTGACTCATTTTTTACCATCCATCCCAGTAATCTAGCGATGCCATTGATGCAATCGGCGACTGACGCGGTCTCTCAGGCAACCCCGCTGGGGCTATTAAAGTTTCAACAGAGCGCAACCGCTACCGGCTCACTACTGCTCGGCACAACTACCGGCTCGCTCGGTGAGACCAGTGCACTACTCCTGCTGCTCGGAGGCATATTTTTGATTCTGCGTCGTGACATCGACTGGCGTATTCCTGTAGCCATCTTTATCACTGCTGCGCTTTTTTCAGCCATCATCAATTCGTTCGATGCAGTGAAATACCCTAGCCCACTATTTACACTCTTCTCAGGCGGAATGATGCTTGGCGCGCTATTTATGGCGCCCGATCCTGTTACATCTCCACTGACCCCCAGAGGGGCCATCATTTTTGGTGTTGGTATTGGCTTGCTGGTGGTGCTTATTCGTGTCTGGGGTGGGCTACCCGAAGGGGTGATGTACGCAATATTGTTGATGAATGCCGCCACACCACTCATTGATCGGGCGACCCAACCGCGAGTCTTTGGACGTGGGAGGCCGAGAGAATGAGCCACTCTAACCTAAAAAGTCAGGATCCCAGCTCTAGCCGTCTTATTATCTCAATGGCCATTGCCGGCCTTTTTTCAGGACTAATTATCATCGGCATCTACCTTGCGACCTTCAACACCATTAAGGCCAATAAGGCGCGTGAGCTTAAAGAGGCGGTGTTTCGTGTACTACCCAATGTTACCCAGATGAGTCAGCTAAGATTAGAGGACGGTAGAGTTGTCGCTTATAGCGGCGACCCCGATGAAAATACACTCTATGCAGGATTTGATAACCGTGGCCATTTTATCGGTTACGCACTCACGGGCAGTGGTGCAGGGTTCCAGGACACAATTAAGATGCTCTACGGCTACCAACCTGATAAAGAGCGCATCGTTGGGATGAGGGTGCTCGATAGTCGGGAGACCCCCGGTCTCGGCGATAAAATTTACAAAGATAGTGAGTTTGTCAGCAACTTTGATGCCCTATCCGTCTACCCCACGATCAAGGTCGTCAAAAAAGGGAACAAAACGAAAAACTCCGAAGTTGATGCCATTACCGGCGCCACCATCTCCTCCAAGGCAGTCGTGCGTATCATCAACCTGGCCAACAAAAAGTGGCTTTCTAACCTGCCAGCTAACCCACCCGAGGCACCTGAACCAGAGAAAGCAAACAGGGCAGACAAAAAACAATCCAAAACGGAGGCTTACTAGCTATGGCCGAAAAAATGAGTGGGTATGATGAGATGCTCAAGGGGCTCTGGCGGGAAAATCCAGTCTTCGTTCAAGTTCTCGGTATGTGCCCCATGCTCGCGGTCACCAACTCCGCCGTTAACGCAGTGGTGATGGGTGTCGCCACCTTTTTTGTACTGGTCAGCTCTAGTTTTCTGGTCTCCTCATTCCGTGGTGTAATCCCCAAGCAGGTACGGATTTCAATCTATGTGGTCATTATTGCAACCTTCGTCACTGTTGCCGACTACACTCTGCTGGCGCTGGTTCCCGCAATCCACAAAGAGCTTGGGGCGTTTATCCCGTTGATCGTCGCTAACTGCATTATTCTCGGCCGTCAGGAGGCATTTGCCTCAAAGAATAGCGTTAAATTTGCTGTGTTCGATGCCATAGGCTCTGCGGGCGGGTTTATGTTTGCACTACTTGCACTTGGTAGTGTTCGGGAGATTCTTGGCGAAGGAAAGATCTTTGGTATTCCACTCTTTGGCGACAACTTTGAACCTTGGATCATTATGATTCTGCCGCCTGGCGGCTTTATTACCCTTGGCCTGATCCTGCTTTTCTTCAACTGGGTCACCGCCAGACGTGCCGCACGTAACCAGCTTCAAGCACAACCGGTTACAAGTAGTAGAGGTAGCCACATCCAATGAACGAACTTGTCTGGATATTTGTCAGTGCCCTGCTGGTCAACAATTTTGTTCTCTCCTATTTTCTGGGGCTCTGTCCATTTCTGGGGGTATCGGGTCGTCTAGAGACCTCATTCCGTCTCGGTCTTGCCACCACGTTTGTGTTGTTGATCACCGCAATTTGTAGCTGGCTTTTAAACACCTATGTACTGATTTACGCCCCCTATCTTCGCCTGATCAGCTTTATCGTAGTCATTGCCAGTACCGTACAATTTATCGAAATGGCCATTAAAAAGATGAGCCCTGCACTGTTTAGTTCGCTCGGTATCTTCCTGCCACTCATTACCACCAATTGTGCCATCCTCGGTCTCGCCATCTTCGCAACCAATCGTGAATATGGATTCCTTGAAGGGATGGTCTTTGCCCTCGGTGCCGGTGCCGGGTTTACCCTGGCGATGGTGTT
>JAOTST010000234.1 GCA_029864785.1 Chromatiales bacterium
TCAGCATGAACTGTTACAGCAGCGTATTATTGCCCTTGAGAAAAAATTAGACCCCGCAGAGCAGCCGCTTAAGGTGGATCGCTGGAGTGTTGCTGAAGCGCTCTACCTCATCAATATTGCAGAACACCACTACAGCCTGGAGCGAAACGCCACGATGGCTACAAGTGCCCTTACACAAGCACGCCAACAACTCATAAAACACCACTCCGATGCGTTTAACCCTGCAATTAAACAGCTCTCATTGGCCATCAACCAACTTAAAGATAGTGATAGAGAAGAGTATAAACAGCAGGCCTCCCAACTCTCTCAGCTCTCGATTCTGATCCCTGATTTACCCATTACTCATCACACTTTCGTAATACAAAATAGCCCCGCCAGCAAAGACTATTCGTTGCAAAGTATCGATGGCTGGCGTCAATATGGCTCGTCACTCTGGCACGATCTTCAGCAACTCTTTCGCATCCATCGGCCCACTAATTTAAGCCGCACGGAGGGGCAGCCGATCACCACAGATATCCATCCAATCCTGAGGCAACAACTCGCACTGAAGGTCGAACTCGCAAAGATTACCCTGTTAAGCCGCAGCCCCCTCTATCTTGATACCCTTAAAGAAATTATAGCCATCCTCAACCAATATTTTGATGGGGATGCAGAGATGGTTAAAAGCGAGATTGGCCGCCTTGAACAGATGGTTGCCGTGGCAGAACACGATCTCCCCAAAATTAATTTTGATGCCATCCGCCAACAGCTACCACCTGAAGGAAACTGATTCTGATGCTTTTCTACCGCATCCTCGCCACTCTTGCCGTTATCGTAATTGCGATCATTTGGGTCGCTCAATATGACGCCGGCTACCTATTTATCAGCTACCGAGACTGGCAGTTAGAAACGAGTATCACCCTTGCTCTGCTTGTCTCAACCCTACTATTTGCCCTCTTTTACCTCGCTATTCGCGCTCTATCGAGAACACTTAAGCTACCGATCTATCTTGCACGCTGGCAAAAACGTCGTCGGGCAGAGCGCATTCGCCATGCAACCCATCAGGGACTGATCGCCCTGACCGAAGGGCGCTGGAAGCAGGCTGAACGTTATCTCGGACGTTACGCATCAAATAGTGAAGCACCACTGCTTAACTACTTAGGTGCTGCACGCGCCGCACAAAAACTGGGCTCATCAAGTCGCCGCGACCGTTATCTTGCTGCCGCCGCCAAGAGCATGCCTGATGCCGAACTTGCGGTTGGATTGACACAGGCAGAGGTGCAGCTATCCAATCACCAGACCGAGCAGGCACTAGCAACATTACGACACCTGCACAGCATTGCTCCAAAGCATGAGCACGTGCTCTATCTGCTTAAGAAGATCTATCTACAGCTCAAAAGCTGGGATGACCTAATGGAACTACTTCCTGAACTGCGCCAGCAAAAGGTATTTGAGAGTGATGTTCTCAACAACCTTGAGAAGAGGATTCACGAGGAGCGCCTACAAGCCAGTGCCGACCGAGTCGATTCACTCCATAAGTGCTGGAGTACAATTCCCACGACCCTGCAACAGGAGCCACACTTCATCTATCTTTACACCTCGATGCTCAAAAATCTGGGCGCCGAACATGAAGTAGAAAACATTCTGCGCGGCACCCTGAAATCGATCTGGGATCCAAAACTTATCCGCCTGTACGGTCTGACCGCTGGGGAAGACCTGATGGTTCAACTCAATCAGTTGGAGTCGTGGCTCGGTGATTATGACAAACATCCTGAACTACTTCTCGCCCTTGGCCGACTTTCGCTCCGCAACCAACTGTGGGGCAAAGCGCAAGCCTATCTTGAAGCGAGCAATGGCATTGAAGAACGTGCTGAAACCTATTGTGAGCTAGGCAAGCTCTTACAGAATTTAGAAGAGTTTGAGAAAGCTAATCAGTGCTTCCATAAAGGATTACAACTCTCCGTTGGCGGTGAGTGTATCCAATCTTATGATGGAACGATTACCCACAACCCCTTTGCCGCTCCGTCACACTCGGAGCGAGCGATTCAACCGGAACCAGCCGATCACTCAGCGGCTGATTATTCAGAAGGTGCTGCCAGCTCAAAGGCATCCGAGTAACAGTGTTCCTCTGACATCCCATTGGCTACCATTGCATCCTTAGCGGCATAAACCATATTTGGATTACCGCAGGCATACATCTCAAAACCTGCCAGAGAGGTAAAATCAGCCACAGCGGCCTCCTGAACAAAGCCCTTGCGTCCACTCCACTCATCTCCAGCCACTGCAAGTACCGGACGATAATGAATGTCGTCATGCTGTCGATCCCACTCTTTGGCCAATGAATCGAGATAGAGATGACCTTCATAGTCACCGCCCCAATAGATATAGATTGGGCGTTGAGATTTCTCAGCAATAAGGTGTTCAACAATCCCCTTAATCGGTCCAAACCCGGTACCCGTAGCAAGCAAAATCATCGGACGTTCTGAATCTTCACGGACGAAGAAGCTACCCATCGGTCCTTCAATTTTCAATAGATCACCAGGACGCATCTCGTTGAAGAGCTTGTCGGTAAATTTACCGCCATCAATATGACGAATATGGAACTCCAGCAGCTCATCATCATGGGGGGCATTAGCGATCGAGAAGGCACGACGAACACCATCATCAAAGATAAACTCAACATACTGCCCTGCGAGGAACTGCATGCGGTTCTCCTCAGGGAGTTTGAGACCAAGACGCATCACATCACCACCAAGGTTCTCCATTAGCGCAATCTTAGTAGGAAACTGCTCGACCTTAATATCACTAGCCGACTCAATCAGATCAATATCCAGCAGCAGATCACCTTGCGGCTTGGCAACACAGGTAAGGATCATACCGTCGGCCTGCTCCACATCGGTCAACCCTCGAACTTCATTGTCATAACTGACATCCCCGGAGAGCAGCTTACCCTTACAGGCTCCACAGGCACCACCGCGGCAGCCGTAAGGAAGAGCCAGACCCTCACGCAGCGCCGCATCCAGAATGGTCTCTCCGCTCTCAACATGAAATGCCTTTCCACTCTTTGAAATGGTCACCGCCGCGCTCGTTTCCGATGCGGGAAGCTCAATTTCTGCCTCGATGGTTAAATTCCCTTTTGTCTTCGCAACACAGCTCAGGGTATAGCCCTCCGCAGCATCTTCATCGCTCAAGGCCATAGGGTCATCATCGTAATAGACCTCACCCGAGGTCACCTTACATTTACAGGCGCCACACGCGCCGCCCTTACAACCATGAGGTAATTTCACACCCTGCTTCAGTGCAGCATCGAGGATGGTAGCCCCCTCCTCGATGGTAATTGATACACCACTAGGATCGACTTGAACGGTATGACTCATGCTGTTGTGCCTCGTGAAAATTTCTTAAATTTATGAATAACGGGAATAGCCTGACAAAATCAGTAGGTTATTATATGGCTCTTTCTTCGCCGATACGAACACTATTTCTGGCAGCTCTTACAAAAAAAGGTAGCACGTTGCCCCTGAACCACCTTTTGGACTATTTTGGTGCAGCTTACACACTCCTCACCCTCGCGACCATA
>JAOTST010000235.1 GCA_029864785.1 Chromatiales bacterium
GATAATTCGGCTTCTAGAGGTTAAAACACCCGTATTTCCGGTAATTAAACCCGCTAAATCAACAATAGGTAGTAAATTTCCGCGAACATTAGCAATCCCTTTTACCCAGCTCTTCACCCCAGGTATCTCGGTTAACTGAATCTCAGTCAGAATCTCAGAGACCTGCTCTAATGGAGTAATCAATGTTACCGCGCCAATCCTGAAACCGAGCCCTTGCCAAGTCTTCTTAATATCAATTTTCTGCGGCAATGCCTCCGCATTTTTTTGTGCTCGCAGCGCCAGATCTGTAAGAAGGTCAATCGGCGTTAACTGTTTTGCTTCTGATGTCATATCTAATAAAAATATTTAACCTGCAAACTCGGAAATTTTTCCCATTAACTGTGCTTCATCAACGGGTTTAGTCAAATAATCTTTTGCCCCCTGACGTAATCCCCAAACACGATCCGTCTCCTGATCTTTAGTGGTTACGATAATAACGGGAATATTCGCGGTCTCTTCAGCACGAGTCAACTGTCGGGTGGCCTGAAAACCATTCATTCCCGGCATTACAACATCCATTAAAATCAGAGATGGCTTCAGCTCTTTAGCCATCTCTATCCCTGCCTCACCATTATTGGCCGAGTAAACCGTATGCCCTGCACCCTCGAGCATTGAAGTCAACACATGCACCTCGGTGGGTGAATCATCGACTATTAATATGTGTGCCATCTAAAAATTCTCCTAAATCTATCTATTATCGATGCAAATGACTAACTACCTTGCCTCATTGAGGATCCAGAGCATATTGCTTAACCGCATCAACCAACTCTTCTTTAGTGAAAGGCTTCGTCAAATACTGCTCCGCACCAACAATACGGCCTCTGGCTCGGTCAAAGAGCCCGTCCTTACTGGAAAGCATGATGATGGGGGTTTTATTAAAATTCTGATTATGCTTAATCAATGCGCAGGTCTGATAGCCATCAAGACGCGGCATCATAATATCTACAAAGATAATTTGAGGGTTGTAATCAACCACTTTCGAAAGCGCCTCAAATCCATCATTAGCAGTAATGACGTCACAACCCTCTTTGGTTAATAACATCTCTGCAGTTCGACGAATCGTCTTACTATCATCGACGACCATGACCTTCAATCCATCAAGTTCTGATGTGCTACTCACCCAATCCTCCGTCTCAATTTATGCTCCCCTCGTACTCTCTGTTATTTATTCTTATCTATATAATAGAGTACTACGTAATAACTCCCTAATATGTACCATATCTTATCCATCTACGCCACAGATTTTAGGTAAAATCGTCCAGTAAAACGAGCATGTGTCTAATCAATTTTGGTAAAAACTGAAAAGTGGCTGAAACTACCCGGCGGAATATGGTGCAGGATCCATGATGGGCTCTCTGCCCAAAACAAGATCTGCCAACAATCGTGCCGAGGCATATCCGAGGACAACACCATTGCGAAAGTGTCCACTGTTAACAAACAGCCCCTCTGGACCGTACGACCCAACCAAAGGGATCCCCGCATTAGAAGAGCCCGGCCGCAGTCCACTCCATTGCCTCTCAATCTCAAACTGAGTTAACTCAGGAGCCAGCTCAGCCACAGCACCCAATAACTCATCTTTCGCACTCGCCGTTATCTCCTTGTTAAAACCCGCATTCTCAAGAGTGCTTCCAACCAGAATACGTCCATCGCGCCTAGGAATGAGGTAGTGTCCCTCCAACAGAGTAATTCGTTTTAAAAATCCCGGCGTCGCTTTAAAAAGAAGCATCTGCCCCTTCACCGGAGAAATGGGCAACTCAACCCCCAACCCTCTGACGACATTGGCACTCCATGCGCCCGAACAGACAATCACTCGTTTGGCTGAAACACGCACTCCCCCGGCCTCGACACCCTGAACTCGACCATTAGCGACAATAATTTCATCCACATTAAAGCCCTCAATAAGAGGTACCCCACTCTCTACAAGCGAGCGTTTAAGCGCCTGAACCAATCTTGGGTTGCGAATCTGCCCAACTGACTCCATCCAGAGCGCTGAGGGCTGCTCTTTAAGGTGAGGTTCTAACATCTTAAGTTTATGAGAGTCGATCGACTCAATCGGATAACCAAACTGCTTGGCCCACTCTAGTGCAGAGCGCTGCTCATCTACCGGCAGATTCGGCATCAATAGGCCACTCTGTCTCCATTCTGGATCGACTCCGGTCTCTGCGGCCAACTGTTCACAAAATTTTGGATAGCGTTCCTGTCCCCACAGAGCCAGCCGAGTTACCGCATCGGGATAACGCCAAGGATAGAGCGGTGAAATAATTCCACCGCCTGCCCAAGATGACTCTTTACCTATCTTCCCCTTTTCAACAACGGCGACATCAGCTCCCGCATCTTTCAGAATTCTGGCGGTCAGCAGACCAATAAGTCCACCACCGACAATCAGAAATTCAACTGAATTTATGGGTTGTTCTATACTCACCAACAATCTGTTGAAACGGCATTGGTATTGTCTGTCGAAGTATTGGTTCCATTCTGATCAATCGATAGTGTTTTACAACTCGTATCGCCAGTGAGTTGGTCACCAGTGGCTGTTGCCGTAATCGTAAATGCCGTGCCTGTATTGGTCGGAACCGTAAGCGCATAGTTTGCCAGCGTAGCACCTCCTCCCAAGTTGGCTAATGTGCCATAAGTTGTATTATTGGCTCGCCACTTCTCCTGCTCCTGAGACAGACGCATCAGCTCTGCCTTTGCGTCACCACGGTTAGCTTGACGGATATAATCCCTATATGAGGGAAGGGCAACAGCGGCCAAAAGAGCGATGATCGCTATCACAATCATCAATTCGATTAGGGTAAATCCTACATTTAATTTTCTCATCACAATATTTCCCTTGTTTGAGTTCATTTTTTCGACATACGGTACTACTCAACCGATATACGGTACAGCAATAGTGATGTCATTCGCTATAATAATATCAACTAATGTGAGAGAAAGATGAGAAAGAGAACACATCAGCGCGGATTTACACTATTGGAGCTTATGGTTGTATTAGCCATTATGGGCATACTGGCCAGTATTGCTGCACCATCATTTAACGGGCTCATGGATGCCCGCAAATTGAGTGCCGCTGTCGAGGCTATCTATTCTGATGTTCGCTATGCACGCTCTGAATCCATTAAGTGTAGTCAGGATACTAGCATCACCTTCGCTGATACCGCCGTAGCGCCAGCTACCGTCTGGAGTTCATGGCAATATAGCTTTCCACAGTGTGATGGCACAGTAAAAACGGTCACTAGCACACAATTCTCTGTCGCAACCGTTATTAGTATCCCAGCGACATATACTTTCAATTTTGTACGTGGTACCGCAAATGGCGGAACCATAACTATCACGGCTGATGATGGTTCATCCGGAACTGTCACCGTTAGTCCTATTGGACGAATTACATCGAGTTACTAGTATGAAATCTCTAAATCACTATAGAAAAGAGGTGGGATTTACCCTTGTAGAACTACTTGTAGGGCTGTCAGTAGGATTTATCGTTGTAGGTGGAATTATTACCATCTACTCCA
>JAOTST010000070.1 GCA_029864785.1 Chromatiales bacterium
GCCATCGGTTCAGTCGTTGGCCTACATCCATTCCCCAGAATGGTGCGTGATTTCCAAAGTGTCGTCGGCACTGAGGCGCGTGCCCAGTTCCAGGATATGGAAGGTAAACTGCCTGATACCATCATGGCCTGTGTAGGTGGTGGCTCAAACGCCATAGGCTTATTCACTGCCTTTCTTAATGATGAGTCGGTTGAAATGGTTGGAGTCGAACCCGCAGGACTCGGTTTAAATACTGCCGATCATGCCGCTACCATGACCAAGGGCGTGAAAGGAGCCATTCACGGTTTCGAGTGTTACAACCTGCAAGATGGAGAAGGAAATCCTCTACCTGTTTACTCCATCGCCTCGGGTCTCGACTATCCCGGCGTAGGACCACAACACTGCTATCTAAAAGATATTGAGCGAGTACGTTATGAGACAGCTGATGACAAAGAGTGTCTTGATGCCTTTATGACTCTGTCACGTACCGAGGGAATTATCCCTGCGCTGGAGAGTGCCCACGCAGTTGCTTACGCAATGAAGGTTGCCGGGGAGATGGGTAAGGATAAAACGATCCTGATCAATCTATCAGGGCGTGGCGACAAGGATGCCGACTTTGTGGCGGATAAACTGGGACTGTAGTTAATCCTGCTCTACAAAAAAAGGCGTTCCCACACTAGCTGTGGGAACGCCTTTTTTATTGTGCTGGAATTGGTTACGCCGCCTGGGTTGGAATTGTGTTACCCACTCGAGCGACTCGATTACCCTCTTCCAGATAGACCAAAGTCGGTTTAAAACTCTCTAACTCTGCCGCTGTCAGGCCAGTGTAGGCACAGATAATAATAATATCTTCAGGGTCTGCCTTGTGCGCCGCTGCACCATTGACAGAGATCACCCCAGAGCCATCCTCGGCTCGAATTGCATAGGTGGTAAAGCGATTCCCATTGGTGACGTTATAGATCTCAATCTGTTCGTACTCACGAATACCCGCAAGCTCCAGAAGCTTTCCATCAATGGCACACGAGCCTTCATAACCAAGCTCTGAGTGGGTCACATGGGCTCTGTGCAGTTTTGCCTTGAGCATTGTGGTCAACATTGAAGGGGATACCTCTGGTTAAATGGGTCGGCGATTATACCAATCTCGTGATGGCTTGTAATCTATGGGTTTAGCCGCCCATTTTCAATCACAATAAGCTTAATCCAGAGTAACAACCATATTATCGATTAGGCGAGTTCTACCTAACCGTGCAGCAACTAGGATAGCGAGTAATTTATCGCCCGTTTTAGGTTCACTCAAATCTGTGGCTCTACGGATAACGATATAGTCACACTTAAAACCCACTGCATCGATTTTTTTGGTTGTCTGCTGCTCCAGTAGTGAGTATTCACTCACACCCTTATCCAGTTCAGTTGCCAGATCTTTAATTATTTCATAGAGTCGTGGTGCGATAGCGCGCTCTGACTCAGAGAGATAGCCATTGCGTGAACTCATCGCCAGACCGTCAATTTCACGCACAATCGGCACCCCGATAATCTCTATGGGAAAGTTGAGCTCCGTCGTCATGCGACGAATGGAAATCAGTTGTTGTAGGTCTTTTTCACCAAAGAGCGCCACATCAGGTTGCACCATATTGAAAAATTTGGCGACCACAGTGGTCACTCCACGAAAATGACTGGGGCGGCTCGCACCACAGAGGATATCGGAGATCTCCGGTACCTCAACAAAGGTTGGCTCGTTAGTACCTGATGGGTAGATATCTGCAACAATCGGCCGAAATAGCAAGTCAGCCCCTCGCCCATCGAGCAGGGAGCTATCTTGCTCAGGGGTTTTGGGATAGGCATCAAGGTCCTCATCGGCACCAAACTGCATCGGATTTACGAAGATACTCACCACCACACGATCGGCGTTTGCCTTGGCAGCATCAACCAGTTTGAGGTGCCCCTCGTGCAGATTTCCCATGGTGGGAACAAAGGCGATGCGCTCGCCCGCTGTGCGCCACTCGGCAATCTGCCGACGTAGATCCTCTATCGAAGAGACGCTATTCAAAGGTATGTTCTTTGGCGGGAAACTCTCCCGACTTGACCGCCGCCACATATTTTTCGATCGCAGCGCTAATCGAACCCGACTCTGCAAGAAAATCTTTAACAAACTTGGGACTCACACCACTGCCAAGACCCAGCATATCATGCAGCACCAGCACCTGTGCATCACAGCCGCTACCTGCACCGATACCGATCACCGGCACATCGACATTTTGGGTCAGACGTAACGCCAGATCACTGGGCACACACTCCAACAACAGGATATCGGCCCCCGCCTTGACCAGCTCCTCGGCATCGAGCAGCATCTGTTTGGCCTGAGACGCTTCACGTCCCTGTACCTTGTAGCCACCCAGCTTATGAACCGACTGAGGTAGCAGCCCGAGATGGGCACAGACCGGCACCCCGTTTTCAGAGAGTACGCGCACGGTATCGACAATACGTGCACCACCTTCAAGCTTAACCATATGAGCCCCACCCTCGCGCATCAGGCGTGCAGCGTTATAGAGTGCTTCATCCACATTTGGGTAACTCATAAAGGGCATATCGGCCATAATGAGTGCATTAGTTACGCCACGTTTCACACAACGTGTGTGGTAGACCATGTCATCCATGTCGACGGCAACGGTGCTCTCCTGCCCCTGAACCACCATCCCCAGCGAATCTCCCACGAGAATCACCTCAACACCTGCCCGATCGAGTGTCGTTGCAAAGGTGGCATCGTAGGCGGTGAGACAACTAAAGCGCTCCCCCGACTGTTTCATCTTTTGCAGGGTGGAGAGGGTTACTTTGGAGGACATCGTTTTACTCCGTGTTGGTCATGACTAGCAGGTAGATCGGCAATCGCGCGGCCGTCAGGAAGTTTCAAATCAGGGCTAATCTCAGTCATCGGGATGAGCACAAAATTTCGTTCGGTGATGCCCGGATGGGGCACCGTGAGACACTCGGTATTGATCGTCTCATCACCATAGAGTAGCAGATCGAGATCAAGGGTTCTCGGCCCCCACTGAATCTCACCACGCACCCGATGGTGTCTATTTTCAATCGATTGTAGCTGATCGAGCAGTTTCTCGGGTTCTAGTTCGGTCATCAACACCGCTACAGCATTGATGTAACCCGGCTGAACAAGATCAGGGCTATCAGCTGGCCCCATGGGCTCGGTTTCATAGAGTGCGGAGAATGTTGTGAGTTTTGACTGGGGAAGTTGAGCCAACTCCTCTAAAGCTGTTTCGACTTGACTGCGCGGATCGTTGAGATTGCTACCCAAGCCGATGAAGGCATTAACCATGATTAATTAAGCGTCAGCTACCGCTGCTTGACCATCATTCGTCTTCGGCTTGCGCTTTTTACGACGGCGCTTCTTCTGGCCGCCACCACCGAGACTGTTGACCATGCTCTTACGCTCTTCGCCCTCAACCTCCTGAAAGCGGGTCCACCAATCTGCCAGTTCCTGTAGCTCTGTTTCACCCGATTCGGCACGCAACAGCAGAAAATCGTAGGCTGCACGAAAACGGGGGTGCTCAAATATTTTGTAGGGTTGACGACGCATAATCAGGCGTTGCTGTACCACCCAAATTTCTCTTGCCTGTGCGGTAAATCGGCGCGGCGCAGCGGTACGCTGTTGTTGATGATGGAGAACATGATCACCCTCCTGTTGCAGCGCCTGTAGGTAGGCACCATCCTTGGCGTTATGCCCATCTGCCCGTTGCTTGACCTCTGGCCAGAGCAGTACCGCAATCAAAAATGCGGGGGTAACTGGCTGATTGTTAGCGATACGGCGATCGCTATTTCGCATCGCCACCTCGATAAACTTCTCAAGTTTCGGATGCTCATCGAGTAGCTCATCGATCTCAGGATAGAGGGTATAAAAGAGATCGTAGTGGCGCAGCTCATAAAAACTCTCGACCCCATGCCCCGATAGGAAAAGTTTGGTCGATTCATCAAAGAGGCGTGCCGAAGAGATATCCTCAAGCAGCCCACCCAGTTTATCGATCGACTTTTCGCAGCGCTTCTCAATACGAAAATCGAGTTTGGCCGCAAAGCGTACCGCTCGAAGCATACGCACCGGGTCTTCACGGAAACGCTTCTCCGGCTCACCGATGATCCGTAGATTTTTCGCCTTAACGTCGGGAACACCACCAGTGTAGTCCACCACAGAGAAGTCATCGATGTTGTAGTAGAGAGCATTGATACTAAAGTCGCGGCGCCACGCATCCTCTTCCAGAGTGCCATAGTCATTATCACGCAGGATCATCCCCTGATCGGAGGTCTTGGCATTATCGACATTGGGGCCACGAAAAGTGGCGACCTCAATAATATCTCTGCCGAAAAAGACGTGAGCCAAACGAAAACGTCGGCCAATTAGACGGCTGTTACGAAACAGGTGCTTCACCTGTTCCGGAGTCGCATCCGTAGCGATATCAAAATCTTTAGGCCGTCTTTCCAGCAGCAGATCGCGCACGCCACCGCCAACCAGATAGGAGGCATAACCCGCTTCATTGAGCTTGTAGAGTACCTTCAGTGCGTTGCGGCTGATATTTTTACGCGAAATATTGTGGTGATCGCGTCCAATAATGTGGGGGGCACTACCAGAGACTCCCTTGGCTTCCCGAACTGTCCGTTTTTTAAACCATTTAAGCATCCGAGGATCATACCATGTCATGGTATCTGGCTGTCCATTAGATCATCCTTAAAGAAGATTTATCCCATATTATCAACGTCATGAAGGTGATATTCGGTTAACATACCATCTAGAAATGTTAGACGAATCAACTAAGAGATATCGCGTGGTTAAGCAGAGTAGCAGCAAGAAAAAAGGTTTCAATTTTGAAGAGTCCCTTAACGAACTTGAAGAGCTGGTTGAACGCCTTGAAGTAGGTGATCAGACTCTGGAGAGTTCACTCAAAGATTTTGAGCGTGGAGTTGAGTTAACTCGCAGCTGCCAAACGGCTCTACAAGATGCCGAGCAGCGGGTTGAACAGCTCATTGAAAAAAGTGGTGTCGAACAGTTGGCTATATTCAATACCCAATCAACCGACGAATGAGTGCGTTATCCACACAACTGGAACGCTACCGCACCCAAGTTGAAGACGCTCTGGAGAGTTACCTCACCACAGGAACCTCTCAAACATTACATGCGGCAATGCGCTACTCGACCCTTAATGGTGGCAAACGGATACGTGCTGTATTGACCTATCTTACAGGTACCCTGTTTGGACTGCCCTCCTCATCACTTAATGCACCGGCCGCTGCAGTTGAGATGATTCACGCCTACTCCCTCATTCATGACGACCTTCCTGCGATGGATGATGATAACCTCCGCCGAGGCAAGCCAACGTGCCATAAGGCCTTCGACGAGGCGACAGCGATACTCGCTGGCGATGCCCTCCAGGCGCGCGCATTTGAAATTCTGACTGCAAACAGTGACCTCAATAGCACCGCACGACTCAACCAGATTAGCGAATTGGCAATGGCCAGTGGCTCTGCAGGAATGGTGGGCGGCCAGATGATCGATATTGAAGCCACCAACCAACAACAGAGCCTCGAACAGTTGCAACAGATGCACGCCTTAAAGACCGGCGCCCTGATTCGCGCGGCCGTCCGCTTAGGCTATCTCGCAGCAACCGACGCCACCGATGAACAGAAAAAGGCTCTTGATCACTACGCTGAAGCGATTGGTCTCGCCTTCCAGATCCGTGATGATATTCTCGACATAGAGTCCGATACAGAGACCCTTGGAAAACCACAGGGATCCGATCTCACCGCCAATAAGAGTACCTATCCAGCTCTGCTCGGAATCGATGGCGCAAAGAAGAGAACGGCTCAGTTACACCAACAAGCGGTTGACGCACTCGCTATTTTTGATAAGAAAGCCGAACCATTGCGTCAGATTTCAAGCTACATCATTGATCGAATCCAGTAATTGGCTCATCATACGCGGCTCATTAACGATTCGATTAGATGGTAGATCTCAAACAGTTCCCAATCCTTAGCAAGGTTGACTCGCCCACCGATCTTCGCGACCTTCCCGCCGAAGAGCTGCCCCAACTCGCCGAAGAGTTGCGCGATTTTATGGTGCAGTCGGTTAGCCAAACCGGAGGACACCTCTCCGCAGGGCTTGGAACCGTCGAACTCACCATCGCACTCCATCGTATATTCAACACCCCAGAAGACCGTCTGGTCTGGGATGTCGGTCATCAGAGCTATTCGCATAAAATTATCACCGGTCGTCGCGATCAGATGCCAACACTACGCCAAAAAGGGGGCTTGGCCGGTTTCCCGAAGCGTGACGAGAGCCCCTTTGACACCTTCGGTACGGGTCATTCCAGTACCTCCATCAGCGCTGCTCTAGGAATGGCCATTGCAGCGCAAAATAAAGGTGAAGATCGCAAGGTCGTGGCCGTCATTGGTGACGGTGCAATGACAGCAGGCATGGCCTTTGAAGCGCTCAATCATGCTGGTGACCTCGACGCCAATCTGTTGGTGATCCTTAACGATAACGATATGTCGATCTCAGCCAATGTTGGCGGGATGTCCAACTATCTCGCCCGCCTTCTCTCGGGCAAGCTCTACACCACGATGCGAGAGGGAAGTAAAAAGGTACTTGGAACCATGCCCTCCGTCTGGGAATTGGCTCAACGCGCCGAAGAACATGTAAAAGGGATGGTAATTCCCGGTACCCTCTTTGAGGAGCTCGGCTTCAACTATATCGGTCCCATAGATGGGCATGATCTACCCACCCTGATGAAGACACTCAAAAATGTCTCCTCCCTCAATGGCCCCCAGTTTCTCCATGTCGTGACCCAAAAGGGGCGAGGCTATACCCCCGCAGAAGAGAATCCCTGCACCTACCACGGACTGGGGCCCTTCGATATTGAAACGGGACTAACACCTTCTACATCGACAACCAAAACATATACTCAGATCTTCAGTGACTGGCTCTGTGATACCGCTGCAGTCGATGAGCGTTTAGTCGGCATCACCCCTGCCATGCGTGAAGGCTCTGGATTAGTGGAGTTCTCTGAGAAATTTCCCAAGCGCTACTTTGATGTCGGGATTGCCGAGCAACATGCAATCACCCTCGCCGCCGGTCTAGCCTGTGAGGGACTCAAGCCCGTTGTCGCAATCTACTCCAGCTTTCTGCAACGTGGCTATGACCAGCTAATTCACGATGTGGCCCTGCAAAATCTCCCCGTTCTATTTGCGATAGACCGTGCCGGTATTGTTGGTCCCGATGGCCCAACCCA
>JAOTST010000225.1 GCA_029864785.1 Chromatiales bacterium
TCGGCAGTTTTGACCTCAGTTTTATGCGCTGTATTCCAAATATGGTGATTATGGCTCCCGCCGATGAGAACGAGTGTCGGCAGATGCTCACCACAGGTTTCGAACACAATGGCCCAGCCGCTGTTCGCTACCCCCGCGGTGGCGGATCGGGAGTAACGGTGAACCGTGTAATACAAGCGCCTATTCCTGTCGGCAAGGGACTCAAAGTGCGTGAGGGTAAAAAGATCGCCCTGCTCAATTTTGGGGCTCTCCTTGAATCAGTCACCGAGGCTGGTGATACCCTAGAGGCGACGGTTATCAATATGCGTTTTGTTAAGCCACTGGATGAGGCTCTGCTCACAGAACTCGCCGCAAACCATACGCTCTTTGTCAGCATTGAAGATAATGCCATTGCTGGTGGAGCAGGCAGTGGTGTTGCTGAGTGGCTCAACCAACAGGGCGTTAAACCTCATCTACTTCAACTTGGCTTACCTGATCACTTTATCGAACAGGGGACACGGGCGGAACTGCTCACCGAGTGTGGTCTCGATAAGAGTGGTATAATTGAGGCCGTTGAAAAATTCCAATCCAACCTTGATTAGCTCAGGGTTGAAAATTCTCTCTACCACCCCAAGGTTGCTCTCTTTCCGAAACTGATTTAATCATGTCGCCCACATACCTATTGAAGATCGTTACTGACTTCGCCGCTGCCCACGCGTTACGGGACTACCCAGGCGACTGTCAAAACCTCCACGGCCACAACTGGAAAGTTGAGGTTGAGGTTCGTGCGCATGAGCTCAACGAAATTGGTATCGCCATCGACTTCAAAACATTGAAGAAGATGACCAATACCATTCTAGATGACCTTGATCACCACTATCTCAACGAAATAACTCCCTTCGACCAGATCAATCCCACTGCAGAGAATATTGCGGCCTATATCTATCGCCGCCTTGCAGATGATCTAGCGAAAGACTTTAAACACACCACTCTGGCAGTGGCAGCGATCACCCTCTGGGAGACCGAGCGCTCATCTGTCTGCTATAGCGAAAACTAGGAACTACCCATGACTCAACACTGCGACCCTATCGCCGACGTACAGAACAGCGCGGATACCCGCCAGATCGCCATCAATAAGGTGGGCATCAAATCTGTTCGTCACCCTGTCCGGATTCAGGATCGTAATGGCGATGACCTAAACACCATCGCCACATTTAATATGTATGTGAATCTTCCGCACAATTTTAAGGGAACTCACATGTCTCGTTTTATAGAGATTCTCAATAATCACGAACGTGAGATTTCGGTAAAATCTTTCAACGATATGCTCTCGGAGATGACCGAACGCCTTGAGGCAGAATCGGGACATATCGAGATGACCTTCCCCTACTTCGTCAATAAAAAAGCGCCTGTCTCAGGCGTTGAAAGTTTGATGGATTATGAGGTTACCTTCATCGGTGAGGTGGTCAATGGTGATCCTCAGCTTAAGGTAAAAGTGGTTGTTCCGGTCACCAGCCTCTGCCCCTGCTCAAAGAAGATCTCTGACTACGGCGCGCACAATCAACGCTCTCATGTCACCGTTACCGTAGGAACCAAGGGTTTTGTCTGGATCGAAGACCTGATTGACCTAGTTGAAGAGGAGGCGTCATGCGAGCTCTTCGGTCTACTCAAGCGTCCCGATGAGAAATATGTGACCGAGCGTGCCTATGACAATCCAAAATTTGTCGAAGATGCTGTGCGTGATGTGGCGGTACGTCTCAATAATGATGAGCGCATTACCGACTATATTGTCGAGTCAGAGAATTTTGAGTCGATCCATAACCACTCGGCCTATGCCCTCATTGAGCACACCAAGTAAAGCGTTATTGACTTAGCTTAAGAATATTTCCTGTCTGGACAAGCTCTATTCGCCTAAGGAATGAGAGCCCCAGCAGAGGAATAGAGGGGTAACTACCGTCAATGATCACCGCCTCTACATGAGTGAGAGATATTGATCCAACCTCGACCTTGTCGAGTTTCACTATGTGAACCGGCACGACGCCTGAGGCCGTCTCGGAGTAACCCTTGCGTCCAATTCGCTGATAATCGATACCCAGACTATTCGCCAGATGCTTGTTAAGCGCCAGGACAGTCGCTCCGGTATCGACCATAAACTCAACACCACGACCATTAATCGTGCCACTAGCCCGATACATTCCATCAGCACTTCTGGGAATAACCACCTCACGTTTTTTCGCCTTCGAAAACTGACTGCTAATCGAAGAACCGAGTTCAAGTCTCTGTCGTTGGCCATTAAATTCAATCTCGGCATGTTTGCTATCGGCATGAATCAAAAGCACACCCTCGGCTGACCGTTCCTCCTCGCGCATGATTCTCGACTTTCCGTCAATCTCAATCAACGCCTTGCCACTAAAGAGGCCACGCACAGCAATATTCTCTACTGCGAAAATTGAAGGCGATAGAAGGAGGGCCGCCACAACACTAAAAAAACGATTCATAGCCACAAATATATTCCCTGCACCACGCCAAAGGCAAATAGGCCTGCAAGAACATCATCTATCATAATGCCAAAACCACCACCAACATGACGATCAAGCCATCGAATCGGCCACGGCTTAAGGATGTCGAAAAAGCGAAATAGTACAAATCCAATGACTATCCAGAGCCACCCTGAAGGCGCTAAAAACATGGTAATCCAGTAACCGACGAATTCATCCCAGACGATACCGGGATGGTCATGTACACCCATCTTTTTTGCCGATATATCACAGATCAAAATACCAACCAGAGCAGTTACCACCACCACGGCTAGATAGAAGATCCATGAAAGTGGCTCAAGTAACAGATAGAGTGGTATCGCCATCAGGGTACCCATCGTACCAGGCGCCTTAGGACTTAATCCGGAACCAAAACCGAGCGCGAGAAAGTGGATCGGATCCTTGAGCAGTGATGGTGACAGTTTGATCGAGCTACTTCCCATGATCTTCATGCCCCTCATGGCACTCCACCTTAAAGTGGTCAAAGCCCTGTTGTTCAATTTTTACGCCATCGAGCAGCAAGCTACTACCTTTAGAGATAGAACCAATTTGAGTCAGTGGTAGTGCAAGCCTTTCAGCGATCAAATTGACCTCATCAATTCTCAGGGCAGGAACGGTAAAACAGAGCTCATAGTCATCCCCTCCTGTGACCATCAGTTGAATTCTGTCACTGCTATTCGGGAGAATATTGAGTAGTGCATCTGAGCATGGAATTTTATCACTCGTGATCTCTGCACCCACACCGCTCTGTTCTAAAATATGCCCAAGATCCGCAAGCAGACCGTCAGAGATATCGATTGCTGAGGTTGCCAAATCCCGTAGAGCCTCACCCAACTCAATACGCGCTGTAGGACGATTGAGCCGCTTAACGAGATAGCGCTCATCATCTGAATTTTGATAACCATCAAAGATAAGCGACAGACCTTTCGCTGCGTCTCCAAGACTGCCCGAGACAAAAATAGCATCCCCCACCTTGGCACCAGAACGCTTAAGAGCCTTATCTGCCGGTACTGTACCGATAATTTGCACAGTGATGGTGAGCGGGCCGCGCACCGTATCGCCGCCAATCAGCGCTACGTCATATTGTTGCGCCAGCTGTAGGAAATGATCGGAAAAAGGTTGTAAAAACCCTTCATCAACCTCTGGCAGC
>JAOTST010000017.1 GCA_029864785.1 Chromatiales bacterium
CCCACCCCAATGTGCTGGCGGTGACGGGACCCGATTCTCAAACGGATGTGATGGAGGCGATCCATGCCCACCTGCCGCCTGAACATGACCCCTACACCGACCTGATTCCACCGGGTGGTCTCAAGCTGACCCCACGCCACTATGCCTACCTGAAGATCGCCGAGGGCTGTAATCAGAGCTGTAGCTTCTGCATCATTCCGTCGATGCGCGGCAAGTTGATCAGCCGCCCGATTGGGGAGATCCTTGATGAGGCCGAAAAGTTGGTCGAGGCGGGTGTTGAAGAGCTGCTGGTGGTTGCCCAGGATACCGCCGCCTATGGTGTTGATACCAAATATCGCACCGGTTTCTGGCAAGGGCAGCCTCTTAAGAGCAATATTGATGAACTGGTGCAGCGGCTCGGTGGTATGGGGGCGTGGCTGCGCCTGCACTATCTTTATCCCTATCCCCATATCGATCGACTCGTGGATATGATGGCTGATGGTCTGGTGCTCCCCTATCTGGATGTACCCCTGCAACACGCCAGCCCGACGATTCTTAAATCGATGCGTCGTCCAGGTAATCAGGAGAAGGTTCTCCGGCGTATCGAACAGTGGCGCAATACCGCACCTGAACTGGCGATTCGCTCGACCTTTATTGTTGGATTTCCGGGTGAGACCGATGCCGATTTTGAGGAGCTTTTGGGCTTTATCAAAGAGGCAAAAATTGATCGTGCCGGCGCCTTCGCTTACTCCGATATTGAGGGTGCCCCAGCCAATGCATTTTCGGGAGCTGTGCCAGAAGATCTCAAACTGGAGCGTCTCGAACGTTTTATGGAGCTTCAAACTGCGATTAGCGCCGATAAACTACAGGGACGTGTGGGCACAACGACCGAAGTATTGATCGATACGATCACCGAGGAGGGGGCGATAGGACGCAGCTACGCCGAGGCACCTGAAGTGGATGGCGTGATTTGGATTGATGCGGATGAAACAGTTGAGTTAGAAGAGGGGGATCGGGTTGAGGTGAAGATAACTGCTGCCGATGAACACGACCTCTACGCTGATCTGATTATCGACGACCTTACTTTTCAGCAGTAAACGTTGCTCTGAGCGGTGAGGGATGTCCCTCTATCGTTAATGTTGGATCGTCGGGGTCGAGATAGTCACCCAGCGACTCAAACACCATCCACTCGGTTCGCCGTTGCTCCTCAGTCGTGGTGGGGCTGCAATCGATAAGTTTAATATTTTTAAACCCCGCCTCCTCCAGCCAACCGGCCATTGTGTCGCAGGATGGGACAGCGTGGACGTTGTGCATCTTGGCGTAACGTTTTGGTGGATGGAGGCAATCCCCTTTTTCTCCCTCAATCACCAGCCCCTCCAAAACCAGTTCACCACCGGGACGTAGATGCTCCTTTAGCTGATTGAGGTGACCGATATGATCGCGCTGGTGGTAGATCACTCCCATCGAGAAAACGGTATCAAAAGTGGGGAGTGGTTGTTTAATCTCCTCAAGTCTCAGAGGTAGCACATAGTTACGATTGTGACCGATGAAGTGGTTAATTGCCGCATATTGCATCAGATAACGCAGGGTCGGATCGAGACCGATTACTAGATCAGCTCCTGCGCCAAGCATGCGCCAGCCGTAGTAGCCGTTGCCGGAGCCGACATCGAGAATCTTGCGACCCTCAAGCGGGGTGATGCTCTCTGCAAGTCGGTTCCACTTCCAGTCGGAGTGCCATTCGGTATCGATCTCGATCCCGAAGAGTGAGAAGGGACCCTTGCGCCATGGCTGGAACTTGAACAGCAACTCTTTAAGCTCGGCGCGTTGCTCGGCAGTGATATCGTTAGGAGAACCAATGAGTAGCGCATCCTGCGTCAGGTCGATAACCGATGGGGTGATCGGTGGTAGCTTGAGCAGCACCTGTAACCATTTGGGGACATCACCGTGGCGTGCAGGCTCCAGTGCTTCATCAACCTGTTGTGGCAGAGAGTCAAGCCAGGGGGCGAGAGGAGTCTCCGCAATAGCTTGATAACATCGACTGTAGTCGATGACCGGATTGTTTGATTTTGTATTCATTTGGTGGCGACGATAGAGGCAAAGTTGAGGCACTGAAACCAGACATTGCTTGATGCAAATCCGGCATCTTTCAGGCGCTGCTGATGAGTCATTATAGTTTCAGGTACAAGCACCTGTTCCAGAGCAGCACGCTTCTGGCTGATCTCCATCTCGGAGTAACCATTGGCCTGTTTAAAGGCGATATGCAACGCCTCTTGTTGCTGTTGCTCCTCAGGCTTCTCAAAGGCAATCTTCTCTGAGAGGATGAGTACTCCACCTGGAAGTAGACCGTTATAGATATGCTTAATAAGATCAACACGCTCACTTAACGGGATGAATTGCAGGGTGAAATTGAGCACTACGATTGAGGCGTTGCGGATCTCGATATCTTGAATGTCGGCACAGCGCAGATCGACCTTTATGGTTGAGTCGATCTGCTGCAAATTTTTTTCACACTGTTCGATCATCGCTTCAGAGTTATCGACAGCGACAATGGTGCAGCCATCAGCGGAGATGTGTTCACGTAACGCCAGTGTTGATGCTCCCAGTGAACAGCCGAGGTCGTAGATGTTGGAGTTGGGTTGGCTATAGTTCTGCGCGAATAGCCCCAGTAGAGAGATGATCTCGCTGTAACCGGGCACCGAGCGGCGAATCATATCGGAAAAGACCTTGGCGACGCGTTCATCAAAACGGAAGTCGACCAGCATTGGTTGTTCTTCAGAGTAGATCTGATCTCGGTTTGTAGGTGGTAGAGGACTTTTCATAGGGCGGCTATTATAGCCGCACTAATTAGGTTATGTCAGATTGCCAGTGGCCATCCAGGTAAATTTCATAGGGTTTGAAATTGCCTTTGTAGCTCATCTTTGGTGATTGATGAATCAGGTAACCGAGATAGAGATAGGGTTGTCCCATCTCGCGGCACTGTTCGATCATCGACAACACGGCAAAGGTGCCCGGTCCACGGTTTGAGTAGTCGGGATCAAAGAAGGTGTAGACGGCGGACCACCCCTGTTGCAGCAGATCGATGACCGCCACGGCAATCAATCTATTCTCCAGACGAAACTCGATAAAGCGGGTCTCGCACCAGGGGCTCAAAAAGAACTCGGCAAAGCGCTGGGGATCATCGGTTGCCATCTCGCCATCGCTGTGACGATGCTCGATATAGCGCTGATAGAGTTCAAAGTGCTCGTCACGAATTGTTGAATCTTCAATCGTTATCGTGAGGTCTTGATTCTGTTTCCAGTTGCGTCGTTGACTGCGATTTGGGGTGAATGCATCGGTCGGAATACGAACCGGCAGACAGGCGTTGCATGTTCGGCAGCGTGGCGAGTAGACGATACCGCCGCTACGACGAAAACCGACCTCTGACAGACTGTTAAAAATATCCATCGTCATCGGAAACTTTGGATCGGCGAGCACCGTCGTCTGCTCCAGATCACTCAGGTAGCTGCACGGGTGGGGCGGGCTGAGGTAGAAGTAGAGCTCTTCAGGCAGTTCGAAGTTCAATCGACACCCCCGCTCTGCGCCTTTTGTTGATGAAGGCTCCATATGCCCTGATGGCTATCAATCGGTTCTGCATATTGATCAAGATAGTCCATAAACTGCTTACGGGGAATATCGACGGCACCAAAACGGCTCAAATGGTTTGATGCGACCTGACAATCGATTAGCTCAAAGCCCCACTCAATGAGCTGATTAACCAGCACCACAAAGGCAACCTTGGAGGCATCTGTTTTACGGGTAAACATCGACTCACCAAAAAAGACCTTGCCCATCGATATGCCGTAGAGCCCACCGACCAGCTCCCCCTCAAACCAGGCCTCTACCGAGTGTGCGAAACCATGCATGTGTAGATCAATATAGGCCTGTTTCATCTCATCGGTGATCCAGGTTCCATCTTCAACATCACCATCAATGATTCGAGGCTGACTGCATCTCTCAACCACCTCATCAAAGGCCCGATCGAGGGTGATCTGATAGATCCCTTTACGAATAGTTTTTTTGAGACTCTTGCTGACTTTGATCTCTTTGGGAAAGATGACTGCACGGGGTGCAGGACTCCACCAGAGAATCGGTTCGCCCTCGGAAAACCAGGGAAAGATACCGTTGCGGTAGGCGTTAAGAATTCGGTTTGGAGAGAGATCTCCCCCCACGGCGAGTAGCCCGTTGGGCTCGCTCAGCGCCAGAGATGGATCGGGAAATGTGGAATCCCCCCACGCGGGGTTTAGGCGGTAGGGGGCTCCCAATGGATGCTATTTAGCGAGATTATCGAGATAGCGTTCGGTATCAAGTGCCGCCATACAGCCGGTCGCCGCTGAGGTGATTGCCTGCTTGTAGATCTGGTCGGCCACATCGCCTGCGGCATAGACGCCCTCAAGGGATGTTGCGGTGGCATTACCTTCACGGCCACTCTTAATCTTGAGGTAACCGTGATCCATCTCCAGCTGATCGGCAAACAGATCCGTATTAGGCTTGTGTCCGATTGCGATAAAGACACCGGTTAGTTCGAGATCTTTGGTTGAGCTGTCTTGGCTATTTTTGATACGTAGACCGGTTACACCTGTTGCATCACCCAGCACTTCATCAACCTCATGGTTCCACTCGATGGTGATGTTGCCGGTCTTTGATTTCTCGATCAGTTGATCAGAGAGGATCTTCTCGCAGCGGAATGAGTCGCGACGATGGATGACGGTGACATGCTCGGCGATATTGGAGAGGTAGAGTGCCTCTTCAACGGCGGTGTTACCTCCACCGACAACTGCGACCTTCTGGTTACGGTAGAAGAAGCCGTCACAGGTTGCACAGCCAGAGACACCCCGACCCATAAATTTCTCTTCTGACTCGATACCGAGATACATCGCTGAGGCACCGGTAGCGATAATCAGTGCATCACAGGTGTAGGTGCCACTGTCGCCCTTGAGGGTGAATGGACGATTTTTGAGATCCGCCTCATTGATCAGGTCGAAGACCACATTGGTGTTAAAACGCTCGGCATGTTCTAGCATTGATTGCATCAGTGCAGGGCCTTCTAAACCCTCTGCGCCACCGGGCCAGTTGTCGATCTCAGTGGTGGTCATCAACTGACCGCCCTGTTGCAGACCGGTGATGATGACCGGGTTGAGGTTGGCTCGTGCGGCATAGACTGCTGCGGTGTAACCGGCAGGGCCTGATCCGAGAATAATCAGTTGGTGGTGTTGAGTGTCGCTCATTGAAGGCTCCTTATTGGGTCTCTATACCCTGAATAGTAAATGGGGTCAGGTGAATTTCCGAAGCCCACTATGGTACGAAATGGCTCTGCCGAGGTAAACATGATAATCCATCAGGCGATCGATTCATGGTCGATTTGTGACTTTAGTTCAATTATCGGGGCGTAATTATCGAAATTCTCACCTGACCACTACGCTTGACTATGTATAATTGGGTAAATAACTCAAGTAACAAGGTTCGAGGGAGCATAACTCAGTTTGGCATCTAAACAGGCATCACAGAAAGTGACATCAGAATCGATGGTGACCCAAAAACTCAACCACTCGTTGAGAGAGGTCGGGTTGATACTGATTGGTACGCTGGCTATATTTTTACTCTTGTCTCTCTATAGTTTTCACCCTCTGGATCCGGGGTGGTCACATAGTGGTGAACGCGCTGAAATTTTCAATTTTGGTGGGCAGACGGGAGCATGGCTTGCAGACCTGTTGCTCTATCTGTTTGGTTTGATGGCCTATCTGTTACCGATATTGGTGGGTTATTTTGCCTGGCTGACCTATCGTGACAAGAGTTTTGTGCAAGGGGAGCACCAGGCCATTCCAACCATGATTAAGGTCGGTGGTTTTCTCCTGTTGATGCTCTCAGGTAGTGGCCTTTCACATCTCCACTTTGTTGCAAATCCAGGGCTGTTACCTGAACCAAATCATCCCGGTGGCGTCCTTGGCCATATGGTCTCAGAGCAGGGTTTTTCCTTCTTTTTTGGTAGTCTTGGGGCTACCCTGTTGCTGCTGGCTCTGTTTATGACCAGCGTTACCCTTTTTACGGGTCTGTCATGGATCTGGCTGATGGATGCAACGGGTGGAGCAACGCTTGCGCTATTTTCTAAATTTCGAGGTGTCTGGTGGTCGATTCGTGATCGCTTTGAGGCGCGTCGAGAGGCTCAAAAGCGGGTCGAGCGTGTTGAGGAAAAACATAAAAAAGCAGTCAAACGGAAGCCGCCCAAGATCGAGCCTGTGATCAATAGCCCCAAGGTTGAGACGGTGCGTGAGAAGAAGGAGCGTCAGCAAACCCTGTTTGAATCGGATGTTGATGAAGCGTTGCCGCCACTCTCACTGCTTGATGATCCACCTGACACCCGAAAGCCGATCTCTCGTGATGCACTAGAGGCGGTCTCTAAACTACTGGAGATCAAGCTGGCTGACTTTAATATTGAGGTGGAAGTGGAGTCGGTTCACCCTGGTCCAATTATCACCCGTTTTGAGATCCAGCCCGCACCCGGTGTAAAGGTGAGTCAGATCTCCAATCTCTCCAAAGATCTGGCGCGTTCACTCTCCACCATGAGTGTACGGGTAGTCGAGGTGATCCTTGGAAAGACCACTATCGGTATCGAGGTCCCCAACGAGAACCGCGAGATGATCTATCTCTCTGAGACCTTGCGCTCAGAGGCATACGAGAAATCTAAATCGCCACTGACAATGGCTCTCGGTAAAGATATCGGTGGGATGCCGGTGGTTGCCGATCTGGCTAAGATGCCCCACCTGCTGGTGGCCGGAACCACCGGATCGGGTAAATCGGTGGCCGTTAACGCGATGATCCTCAGCATTCTCTACACCGCCACCCCGAAAGAGGTGCGGATGATCATGATCGATCCGAAGATGTTGGAGCTGTCGATCTACGACGGTATCCCTCATCTGCTTTCACCGGTTGTGACTGACATGAAAGATGCCTCTAATGCACTGCGTTGGGCCGTGGCCGAAATGGAGCGTCGCTATAAATTGATGGCGGCAATGGGTGTGCGTAATCTCGCCGGCTTTAACAAGAAAATGAAGGATGCCATCGCCGCCGGTGAGCCGATTGTCGATCCATTCTTTGTCCCCAATCCGTTGGCAGAAGAGCCTGAGGTTGCACCTACCCTCGAAACGCTGCCCTACATCGTTATTGTGGTCGATGAGTTGGCCGATATGATGATGGTGGTCGGTAAGAAGGTCGAAGAGCTGATCGCACGTCTAGCCCAAAAGGCGCGTGCCTGCGGTATTCATCTGATACTGGCCACTCAACGCCCCTCGGTCGATGTACTGACCGGTCTGATTAAGGCCAACATTCCTACCCGTATCGCCTTCCAGGTCTCCTCTAAGATCGACTCACGTACCATCCTTGATCAGATGGGCGCTGAGGCGCTGCTGGGTCACGGTGATATGCTCTATCTCCCACCCGGCAGGGCGGTTCCTGAACGGATTCATGGCGCATTTGTAGATGACCATGAGGTACATAATGTGGTCGATAATCTCAAGCGTCGTGGTAAGCCTGAGTATATCGATGAGATCCTTAATGGGATTGAGGAGACCGAGGGGGGAGCCTTCCCCGGTGATCCGATGGCGGTCGATAGTGAGGCCGATGCACTCTATGATCAGGCTGTACAGATTGTTACCGAGACTCGTAAGGCCTCTGTCTCAGGTATTCAGCGCCGTTTGAAGATTGGTTATAACCGTGCTGCGCGTATGGTCGAAGCGATGGAGGCAGCCGGTGTTGTGAGTTCGCTGCAATCGAACGGGCAGCGTGAGGTGATTGCTCCCCCACCTGTTAAATAGAATTTTTGCCCTCTTTTTCGAACCAGCCTTGTTTTTTATTGTCAAAGTGGCATTCGAGTATTAACCGATATGATTAATTTGGATTATCTGAAAATGAAACGCCTCCTCCTGACCCTTCTGCTCTTTAGTCACGCCAGTTTAACTTTGGCGGGTGAAGGGCGTGATCGCCTCGAAAATTTTTTGGGGAGCTTTAAAACAATGCAGGCAACCTTTGTTCAAACCCTCAAGAATCCAAAAAAAGAGGAGTTGGAACGCAGTGAGGGGAAGATTTTGTTGACCCGGCCGAACCAGTTTCGCCTTACCTATCAGACGCCTTATGAACAGATTATCGTTGCTGACGGCACCAAGGTTTGGCTCTACGATAAAGATTTGGAGCAGGTTACCGTTAAGCCACAAGATGACTCTATTGGCAGCTCTCCGGCCTCGCTACTTGCGGGGGTAAAGCCACTTGAAGAGGAGTTTCGCATTGAAGAGTTGGGGCTTCATGAAGGGTTCGAATGGGTCAATCTCTACCCCAAGGCACCCGATGCAAGCTTTGACTATATTCGTGTCGCAATGGAGGGAAAAACTCTCAGAGCCATTGAGATGGTTGATGGATTTGGGCAGCAGACGCGTCTATTTTTTGATCAGATTGATCTGAACAAACCTATTTCTAAGAGCTACTACCAATTTACTCCCCCATCTGGGGTCGATGTTATCGGTGAGTGATCCGACAAATTGCTTTTTTACCGCTCAGAAATAATTAACAGCTATTAATATTTAAACTAAAGAGGAAAAGATTGTGCGCTTTATTATTGGATTACTTCTATCGTTGTCACTTGCTACCGCTAGTGCTGGCGGACTTGAAATTAAAGATCTTAAGAAAGGTGAGGGGCAAGTTGCCAAATCTGGCGATACGGTATCGGTTCACTATACCGGCTGGTTACTCAATGGAACCAAGTTTGATTCTAGTGTTGATCGCGACAAGCCATTCGAGTTTGAATTAGGAGCTGGACGGGTCATCAAAGGGTGGGAACAGGGCGTTGCCGGTATGCATGTGGGTGGTAAGCGTGAGCTCACTATTCCACCAGAATTGGCTTATGGAAAACGCGCAGTGGGTGGTGGACTGATTCCTGCCAATTCAACTCTTAAATTTGAGATAGAGCTGCTCGCTATTGTTGCGCCGCCTTATGCCAATATCGACAATGAGCAACTTCAAAAGCTGCTTTCTGAAGGGGTTAAAATCTATGATATTCGTCGTAAAGATGAGTGGAAACAGACGGGCGTTATCAAAGGAAGTCGGTTGCTAACACTATTTGATAGCAAGGGTGTTAACCGCGATTTTATGCCCACTTTTAACAAAGAGGTTCGACCTGACGAGAAAATTATCTTTATCTGTCGTACGGGTAATCGTAGCCAGAAAGCAGCTGACTATGTCTCAACTCAGTTAGGGTATACCCATGCTTACAATGTCAAACGAGGCATTACCGACTGGATTCGTAGTGGTCATCCTGTCGAAAAAATGTAATCGGCGGAGATAATCGCTTGGGCGATCTCTTCGACTCACTGGAGTCAGTCGGTGAAATTCTGGGGGAGGCATCAGAATCTACGGATTCTGATGCAATGACGTTGTCTTCCAATAGCAGTCAACCGCTAGCGGATCGAATGCGACCCGCTACGTTGGAACACTTCTTCGGTCAGCGACACCTTATCGCTGAAGGCAAGCCACTTAGAACGGCCATTGAGTCGGGACAGCCCCACTCGATGATATTCTGGGGGCCTCCCGGTACCGGTAAAACGACACTCGCCAAACTGATCGCTCATCAAGTTGAGGCAGAGTTCATCACCCTTTCGGCGGTTCTCTCTGGGGTAAAGGATATTCGTGCAGCGATTGATCGTGCCCAAAAGCTGGAGCAGCTCAATGGTCGCGGCACGGTACTCTTTATCGATGAGGTCCATCGCTTTAATAAATCACAGCAGGATGCCTTTCTCCCCTTTGTTGAAGATGGCACCGTCACCTTCATTGGTGCGACTACCGAGAACCCATCATTTGAATTGAACAATGCGCTATTGTCGCGGGCTCGGGTCTACACGCTTAAATCGCTCACTCCCGAAGATATTCGCCAGATTATTGATCACGCCATCGATACCGGCTTTGCTCATCAAAGTTTGGTTGTTGATGCGTTACTAAGAGATCGTCTCGCCGAGCAGGCCGATGGTGATGCGCGCCGTGCACTTAATTTGCTGGAGATTGCCGCAGACCTTGCTGAACCGATTGAAGGAGATCCTGAGGGTCGGGTAGCGATTAGCGAGACAACCCTCAATGAGATTATCTCCGGTGGTATGCGTCGTTTTGATAAGGGGGGCGAGGCGTTCTACGACCAGATCTCGGCGATGCACAAATCGATGCGTGGCTCCAACCCCGATGCCTGCCTCTACTGGCTGGCACGGATGCTTGATGGAGGTTGCGACCCACTCTATATCGCCCGACGTGTGGTGCGTATGGCCTCGGAAGATGTGGGTAATGCCGACCCGCGTGCGCTCACCCTTGCCCTCAATGCATGGGATGTGCAGGAGCGCCTCGGCAGCCCCGAAGGTGAACTCGCTATCGCCCAAGCGATTGTCTATCTCGCAGTGGCTCCCAAGAGTAATGCCGTCTATAAGGCCTTTAATGCGGTGATGGCCGATGTGCGTTCAGGTACCTCCCACGAGGTGCCTATTCATCTGCGCAATGCACCGACCAAGCTCATGAAGGAGCTCGGTTACGGTCACGACTATCGCTATGCCCATGATGAGCCCGAAGGCTATGCGGCTGGAGAGGACTATTTTCCCGAAGGGATGGAACCTCCATCCTACTACCGACCAGTCGATCGAGGGTTGGAGCAGAAGATTGGTCAGAAAATGGCTCATCTACGTGAGTTGGATGAGCAGTATAAAAAAGGGCGCTAAAGCTACAATCTTTGTCGCGCTCTAACCTATCCCCGTAACGTAGGAGTAATTGTCTCTATCACTTGATCGGCGGTGATCACCTGAAGACAGACATTGTCGTGACAAGGTGTCTTACGATGGTTGGATGCACTCACGCAGGGGGAACAGGCGAGCCCCGCATAGATGGGGGTTGAGTTA
>JAOTST010000018.1 GCA_029864785.1 Chromatiales bacterium
GGAGTTCTGATGTGTGCTCTATTTTTTCGCTATGATTCAGACCGTAACCGAAATAACCGACTGCACCGCCGCTAAAGGGTTGGTTGTGCACGATGGTTTCATCAATGGCCAGCGCATCAGAAATCAATTTAAGCGGCTCTTCTTCAGAGATCACGACCCCATCAGCACTACTAATGGTGGTCGTGGTGCCACGGGTAGTGAAGGTGATGTAGGGGTGGGCGACCAGAATATCGTGACGAGTACCAGCCACATGACTACTATCGAGCCAGATGGCCCACGGTTCACTCCTCAATCGATCATAATAGATAGAGGGGTCGCTCATATAGTCAAGTTGTTGTTCTTTATGGATCATCTGCTTTGATGGGAAGATAGCGGTTGTGTTGATGAATATGGTGGCGTGGCGTGTTTAAATCTAATTTGAGTTGCTCTCGCGGCATTATCGCACAGTTCAAAGCGGCTCACTGATCTACGGAAAAGGGCATAAATTTATTGACAGGTATGAAATGTTGTATAGAATATGCGGCCTGCTTATCGCAGGCGGGTATAGCTCAGTGGTAGAGCCTCTCGTTGCCAACGAGAATGTCGACAGTTCGAATCTGTTTACCCGCTCCAATTCTAAAACCCCGTTCTCATATGAGAACGGGGTTTTTTTTGCCTACAGGGAATGTAGGTACACCGCGATCGCATGGATGCGAAAAAGCGGTGTTGTTTGTGCCCTTATATGGTATCCATAGCGTCATGCGTAAGAGCGGCTATATCAGGATGTAGGTGCACCGTGAGCGCATGGGCTGCTTTGGTGCATCCATGCACTTCACAGCATTAGTACTTCCTGTATGTCACGCGCAGGAGCGGCGTGTTTGTGCCCCCATACAATAAACCAGAATTACCCCCTGCCGCAGCCAACATCTACTGGACATATCACCACTTAGCAACTAAAATCCTGCCAGCTTGATTAACCGTCTTTAGCAATTTGTTCCAATAAATGGTTAATCCGAACACAAAAGAGCCCCGTTTACGGGGCTTTTTGTTAGTAGCGTTTTATACATGGGCCTTGAGCCCATTTTTTATTTGGGGTAGATATGGCACGCGCAAATGCACGCATAGAGCAGATGATCAAACCGGCGGTAGAAGCGCTTGGTTTTGAACTGGTCGGTGTTGAACAGCTCTCGCAGGGGCGGCATTCAATGTTGCGTATCTATATAGACCATGAAGATGGCATCACGGTTGAGCACTGTGCCAATGTGAGTCGTCAGGTGGGCGCGGTATTTGATGTTGAAGATCCCATTCACGGTGAATACACCCTAGAGGTCTCCTCACCGGGTGTAGAGCGGCCACTGTTTACGCTGGAGCAGGTCGCAAAATTTATTGGTCAGCAGGTTGATATTAAGTTGCATACCCCTGTTGAAGGGCGTCGTCACTTTAAAGGTGAATTGGTGTCAGTAGAAGGAGATGAGTTCACCATTGAACTTGGCGATGATGAGTCGCTGACCTGTACGATGGATGACATCGATAAGGCAAAGCTGATCCCTAAGTTGTAGAGAAGTTAGATTTTATATTTATTCATTAATTAAATGAGTTGTAAAGGTAGAAAGGCACGGATATGAACAGTAAAGAGATCTTAATGGTAGTAGACGCTGTCTCCAATGAGAAGGCTGTCGATAAAGAGGTTATTTTTGGTGCGATAGAGAGTGCACTCGCCTCTGCTACTAAAAAGCGTTACAACTCTGATGTCGAGATTCGTGTCGATATCGAACGTCTCACCGGTGAGTACGATACCTATCGTCGCTGGATGGTGATCGATGATAGTGATGGAGCAGTGCTGGAAAATCCATTGCGTGAGATTACTCTGTCTGCAGCTCAGATCGATGAGCCGGAGATTCAGCCTGATGATTATGTTGAAGAGCAGATCGATTCAGTTGAGTTTGGACGTATTGCAGCCCAGACCGCCAAACAGGTTATCGTACAGAAGGTTCGGGAAGCCGAACGAGCACTGGTTGTTGAGGCATTTGGAGACAAGGTTGGTGAGCTGATTAGCGGTATCGTTAAACGTGCTGAGCGCGGCTACATCGTTCTTGATGTGGGTAATAATGTTGAAGCACTGATTACCCGAGAGCACTCCATTCCACGTGAGGCGGCTCGCCCCGGTGACCGTTTGCGTGGATATCTGTATGAGGTCAGTTCCGAGGCACGAGGCCCACAGCTATTTGTGAGCCGGACCATGTCAGAGTTTTTGGTTGAACTCTTTAAGATTGAGGTGCCAGAGATTGGCGAGGGCGTTATTGAGATGATGGGCGCTTCACGCGACCCCGGTTCACGCGCCAAGATTGCGGTGCGCACCAAAGATCAGCGTATTGATCCGGTTGGTGCTTGTGTCGGTATGCGTGGTTCACGTGTTCAGTCAGTTACCAATGAGATGAATGGCGAACGCGTTGATATTGTTCTTTGGGACGAAAATCAAGCGCAATTTGTAATTAACTCAATGTCTCCTGCCGAGGTCGCTTCGATTGTTGTTGATGAAGAGTCTCACAGCATGGATCTGGCTTTTGAGGAAGATATGCTCTCTCTGGCTATCGGCCGTAGTGGACAGAACGTGCGCCTTGCCAGTGAGTTGACTGGTTGGAAACTTAATATCCTCTCTGAAGCCGAGGCGGAAGAGAAACGCGAAGGTGAGTCAGGCAAGATTGTCGAACTGTTCCAGAACACTTTGATGGTCGATGAAGAGGTAGCCATCATTCTAGTTCAAGAGGGTTTCACCACTCTGGAAGAGGTGGCCTATGTTCCCATCAATGAGATGCTGGAGATTGAAGAGTTTGAGGAAGAGATCGTTGAAGAGTTACGAACCCGTGCAAAGGATGCTCTAGTCACTAAAGAGATCAGCAAGGAAGAGCATGGTGAGCCTCAGCCTGACCTGTTAGAGATGGAAGGGATGACCCCGGAGCTTGCGAATATATTGGCAACTCGTGGTGTGGTCTCGATGGAAGACCTTGCAGAACTGGCCATTGATGAGATGACCGATATTGATGGTGTCGATGATGAGCGTGCGGGCCAACTGATTATGAAGGCACGCGAGCCGTGGTTCGCCGAAGCTGAAGCCGATAATGATGCTGATTCAGGAACAGAGGCTGCGGCCGATAAACCTTCGTCAAATGAAGCGTAGAGGAGAGCAGATATGTCAGATATTACAGTTGCAAAATTCTCCGAAACCATCGGAGTAGATGTTGAGCGCCTTTTGTCCCAGTTGGATGATGCGGGTATTAAGGCATCTTCTGGTGAGGACTTCATTAATGATGAAGAGAAAGTCACGTTCCTCGATTATCTGAAGAAGAAACACGGCTCTACCGAAGAGAAGGAAAAGCCAGAGAAAGAGGACGTAGCACCCAAAAAAATTACCCTGAAACGACGTTCGACGAGTGAGCTGCGCCAAAAAGGCGGCGCTGCCCGTGGAAAGAGTGTGACTGTCGAAGTACGTAAAAAACGCACGTATGTTAAACAGAGTGAACTAGCCCCCGTTGAAGATAGTGAACTGACCGCCGTTGATGATGAGGATAGCGACTCTGAGCTTGTTGATGTTCTGGAAAAACAGATTGAGTCAGATAAGGTTGCCGCTGTTGAGGCGGAAGAGAAGCTTCAGCAAGAAGAGGCTCAGCGTCTCGAAGAGGAGAAGCGTCTCACTGAAGAGACTGCAAAACTTCGTGAAGAGGCGACTCGTCGGGCTGAAGATGAGGTTAAACTCAAAACTGAAGAAGAGGCTCGCAGAAAAAGTGAAGAGGTTAGACGTGCTGCTGCCCTCGGTGATAAAAAGAGTGAAAAGACGGCCGATAAGCCTCAGAGTAAAAAAGGTAAAAAATCTAAGGGTCCTGCACAGCTTCATGTGGCTAGTAACAAGAGTGGTCGCCGTAAAAAGAAAGGTCGTGACGCCTCCAAGGTGGTGAGTTCAGCACCAGTTCATGAGTTTGAAAAACCAACTGCTCCCGTTGTTCATGATGTATCTCTTCCTGAAACCCTCACCGTGTCAGAGCTGGCACAAAAAATGTCGGTTAAAGCGGCAGATGTCATCAAAGAGATGATGAAAATGGGCAGTATGGTGACGATTAATCAGCTCCTTGATCAGGAGACTGCGTCAATCATTGTCGAGGAGATGGGGCACAAACCCATCATGCTGAAAGATGACTCGATTGAAGAGGATGTTCTTGGTGAAACTGATGTAGTCGGTGAAGCGATACATCGTGCACCGATTGTGACCATTATGGGCCATGTTGATCATGGTAAAACGTCACTGCTCGATTATATTCGTGAAAGTCGTATTGCTTCAGGCGAAGCGGGTGGTATTACTCAACATATTGGTGCCTACCATGTGGATACCGATCACGGCATGATCACGTTCCTTGATACACCGGGACACGCGGCCTTTACCGCGATGCGTGCTCGTGGCGCGCAGGCAACTGATATTGTTGTACTAGTTGTAGCTGCTGATGATGGTGTGATGCCACAGACTAAAGAGGCTGTTCAACATGCTCGTGCGGCAGAAGTTCCTTTGATCATTGCGGTTAACAAGATCGATAAAGAGGACTCTGACCCTGACAGGGTTAAAAATGAGCTAGCTCAGGAAGACGTTATTCCTGAAGATTGGGGTGGCGATACCCAGTTTGTGCATGTCTCAGCGAAGACAGGTGAGGGTGTTGATACTTTGCTTGAGTCGATTCTGTTGCAGAGTGAGGTACTTGAACTTACCGCTGTGGCCGAAGGGCCTGCAAGAGGAACCGTTATTGAATCGCGTCTCGATAGAGGACGTGGTGCCGTGGCATCAGTCATGGTGCAATCGGGTTGTCTCAAGAAAGGCGATATTCTTCTTGCGGGACATGAATATGGTCGCGTTAAGGCGATGAGTGATGAAAATGGTAAACCGATTGAATCGGCAGGCCCATCGATTCCTGTTGAAGTACTTGGACTGTCGGGTACACCCGATGCGGGCGAGTCTGCTGTTGTGGTGCCTGATGAGCGCAAGGCGCGTGAAGTTGCTCTATTCCGTCAGGGTAAATTTAAAGATGTTAAATTTGCCAAGCAGCAGAAAGCGAAGCTTGAAGAGATGTTTAATCGGATGGAATCGGGTGATGTCTCTACCATTAACGTGGTCCTTAAGGCCGATGTACAGGGATCTGTCGAAGCAATTTGTGATTCGCTGTTGAAGCTAGCTACCGATGAGGTGAAAGTAAAAATCGTCTCTCGCGGTGTTGGTGGTATCAACGAATCGGATGCACAGCTTGCAGGGGCATCTAATGCGATTGTCTTTGGTTTCAACGTCCGTGCCGATGCAGGTGCGAAACGGATCATCGAAGAGCAAGGGCTTGACCTCCACTACTACAGTGTTATCTATGACCTGATTGATGAGGTTAAAGGTGCTATGACCGGTATGTTGGCTCCTGAGTTTAAAGAAGAAATTGTTGGTCTGGCCGAAGTGCGTGATGTCTTCCGTTCACCTAAGTTGGGTGCGATTGCTGGCTGTATGGTTACTGAAGGTACCGTTAAACGCAGCAACCCCATTCGTGTACTCCGTGAAAACGTGGTTATCTATGAGGGTGAGCTTGAGTCTCTGCGCCGCTTTAAGGATGATGTTCAAGAGGTTAAATCTGGTACCGAGTGCGGTATCGGTGTGAAGAACTACAACGACGTAAAGGACGGCGATCAAATCGAAGTCTATGAGCGCGTTGAAGTGAAGCGAAGCCTCTAGTCGTTAGATATTTTAGAGCGTAGATATGGCAAAAGAGTTTAGTCGTAGTAGTCGTGTTGCCGAACAGATTCAGCGTGAATTGGCGGATCTGATTAAGCATGAAATTGATCTGCCAGAGTCAGGGCTGATGGTGACTGTCTCTGGCGTTGATGTCTCGCGAGACCTTAGTTACGCCAAGGTCTACATTACGGTTATGCCGGACACCGATAAGCTCGGTGAGATCATCAAGCTGCTTAACAAGGCAGCGGGTTACCTGCGTCATCATGTTGGTCAACGGGTTACGATGCGACATATACCAGAATTGAGATTTTACTACGACTCAAGTATTGAAGAGGGGGCGCGCATGAGTGCCTTGATCAACGATGCTGTCGCTAAAGATAACAAACAGTAATTAACTCTTTTTAAGTTGCAGCAAATAGTGATTAATTTGTGGTCATCTTGTGCGTGCAACCAACAGGGTCTCTTTGGATATAACCCAAGGGGAGAGGAGGTTCATCTATGTATGTTATAGACGTTTGTCTCCTTCGAATCCCCCAAAATTTAACGTATTAGATTAAGAGAAATTATAAAATGGGAAAACGGCGTAGAACACAAGGTCGTCCTGTTAACGGCATACTATTGCTCGATAAGCCAATTGGCGGTAGTTCCAATGCAGCCCTGCAGGATGTAAAACGAATTTTTAAAGCAGCGAAGGCTGGACATACGGGCAACCTCGATCCGCTCGCTAGCGGTATGTTGCCCCTCTGTTTTGGCGAAGCGACCAAGATCTCTGCCTTTTTGCTGGATTCGGACAAACACTACTTCGGAACCTGTAAGCTGGGTGTGCGTACCACCACGGCCGATTGTGAGGGTGAAGTGATTGAGGAGCGTTCTGTTCCTGAGTTAAGCGAGGCGCAGATCGAGGCCGTCTTAGAGAATTTCCGAGGTGAAATTCAGCAGATTCCACCGATGTACTCGGCGCTCAAACAAAATGGTGTGCCGCTCTATAAACTTGCTCGTGAGGGTAAAGTGGTTGAACGTGAAGCGCGTACCGTCCAGATTTATGGATTGACGTTAGTTCAATTCAACGGCTCTGATGAGTTGGAGCTGAGTGTTCAGTGCTCCAAGGGGACCTATATTCGAACTTTGGTTGAAGATATTGGGGAGGCTCTTGGCTGTGGAGCCCATCTGATTCAATTGAGACGTACCAAGGTTGGCCCTTTTGAGGAGTCAGGTATGGTAACGATGGAACAGATTGAGCTCGCGGCGGCGGAGGGAAATCACGCCCTTGATGCGCTGTTACTGCCAATGGAAGATGCGCTAAAGTCGTGGCCAGATATTATTCTGAGCGAGAACTCACTCTTCTACGTTTTGCAGGGACAGGCGGTTCAGGTACCTCAGGCACCATCTGAAGGTTTGGTACGTCTTTTTGCACAAGGCGGACGTTTTATCGGTGTTGGGCAGGTACTTGATGATGGTCGTATCGGTCCAAAGCGTCTTATGCAGCAAAAGCGTGCGTAAAAATTCAATAAATGAGTAGCTAGGTCTATCAATCCCAGTTAAAATGGGGAAATAATTTAACCACTTTTGTTGGTCATCTGCATTTTGTCGCGGAGACCAATTTTATTTAAACTTTAAAGAGGCAAAAACATGTCACTAAGTAATGAGCAAAAAGCTGAAATCGTTAAAAAATATGGTAAGACGGAGAGCGACACTGGTTCGCCAGAGGTGCAGATTGCGCTTCACTCTGCCAATATCGATGCCCTCTCGGGACACTTCAAAGAACATATCCATGATCACCACTCTCGTCGTGGCCTGTTACGAATGGTTAGTCAGCGCCGTAAGCTACTCGACTATCTCAAAAAGAAGGATGTTGAGCGCTATCGTACAATCATCGCTAGCCTCGGCCTGCGTAAGTAATTATCAACATTGTTGTGCAAAAATATTTTTTGCATGCAATCGAAGGGGAGAGTCTGTGTGCTCTCCCCTTTTTTAATGCCTAAACGTTATTGAAACCGCTGTTTATCGACCTCTTTATTTAATGGTCATGAATAGTTATTATTTTATTTGATAAATAAACCAAGGAAACAGTCGTGACCGCTATCATTAAAGAGTTCCAGTACGGTGAACATACCGTCAAGCTTGAGACCGGAGAGATTGGCCGCCAGACAAGCGCTGCCGTGATGTGTAGTATGGGTGACACTTCAGTTTTTGTAACTGCAGTTGTCATGAAAGATGCAGAAGAGGGGCGTGATTTTTTCCCCCTTACTGTTAACTATCAAGAGCGCACCTATGCAGCAGGCAGGATTCCTGGCGGTTTCTTCCGTCGTGAAACGGGTGCTAGCGAGAAGGAGACACTCACCTGTCGTCTGATCGACCGTCCACTGCGTCCACTGTTTCCTAAAGGTTTCACCAATGAAGCTCAGATTGTAGCGACTGTTGTCTCGCTTGATCCCGATATCGATGCTGAAATTCCAGCACTGCTTGGTGCGGCAGCAGCGGCATCTCTATCAGGTGCGCCATTTAATGGTCCTGTAGCTGCGGCTCGTGTCGGTTATAAAGAGGGTGAATATCTACTCAACCCGAGCATGAGTGCTCTGGAAGAGTCAGATCTTGATCTGGTTGTTGCCGGTACTCAAGATGCCGTTCTCATGGTTGAGTCTGAAGCCAATCTCCTTTCTGAAGAGGTAATGCTTGGTGCGGTTATGTTTGGTCACGAACAACTCCAAGTGGCGATTACAGCCATTGCTGAGCTTAAGGCCGAGGTTGGTAATCCTGAGTGGGAATGGACTCCTGCTGAGGTGGACACTGCACTGACAGATGCAGTCGCTTCAGCTGCCGGTGATCGCTTCAATGAAGCCTATCAAATTAGTGAAAAGATGGTGCGCTATGACCGTCTTAACGAGATTCGTGCCGATATTTCCGAGCAGCTTAGTGAACAGGCTGCCGAGAATGGCTGGGATGTCTCAGGAGCTGTTGGCAAACTTGAGAAAAAAATCGTTCGTGGTCGCATTATTGATGGTCAGCCTCGTATTGATGGCCGTGATATCAGTACCGTCCGTCCAATTGCTGTGCGTACTGGTGTACTTCCTCGCACTCACGGTTCTGCACTATTTACTCGTGGTGAAACTCAGGCGTTGGTTGTGACCACGCTGGGAACCACCCGTGATGCACAGATTATCGATGCAATTGAAGGCAAACGTGAAGATAACTTTATGTTGCACTATAACTTCCCTCCATACTGTGTCGGTGAGACCGGTTTTGTTGGTCGCCCTAAGCGCCGTGAGATCGGTCATGGTCGTCTTGCTAAGCGTGGTGTTGCTGCGGTTATGCCATCACCAGAAGACTTCCCATACACTGTGCGTGTGGTTTCTGAGATCACTGAATCTAACGGTTCAAGCTCTATGGCCTCAGTCTGCGGTAGCAGCCTCTCAATGATGGATGCCGGCGTTCCACTTAAGGCTCCTGTTGCCGGTGTGGCGATGGGTCTGATCAAAGAGGGTGATAACTTTGCCGTTTTGACCGATATCCTGGGTGACGAAGATCACCTCGGAGACATGGACTTCAAAGTGGCCGGTTCAAAAGAGGGTATTACTGCACTGCAGATGGATATCAAAATTACCGGTATCACCAAAGAGATCATGGAGAAGGCGCTAGAGCAGGCCAATGCAGGTCGCATGTTCATTCTGGATGAGATGGCTAAGGTGCTCTCTTCAGCAAGCGACGAGATGTCTGACTACGCACCTCGTTATACCACCTTCAAAATTAATCCAGACAAGATTCGTGATGTCATCGGTAAAGGTGGTGCAACCATCCGTGCCTTGACTGAAGAGACCGGTGCCAATATCGAGATTACCGATGACGGTACCGTCAAAATTGCCTCTGCCGACAACGCAGCGGCTGAAGAGGCGCGTCGTCGCATCGAACAGATCACCGCTGATGTTGAAGTCGGTGTCATTTATGAAGGTAAGGTGGCCAAGCTGATGGACTTTGGTGCATTTGTAACCATTCTTCCTGGTAAAGATGGTCTGGTACACATCTCACAGATCTCTGATGAGCGTGTCGAGAATGTGAGTGACAAGCTGACCGAAGGTGACATCATTAAGGTTAAGGTGCTTGAAGTGGATAAGCAGGGACGTATCCGCCTGAGTATGAAGGCTGTCGAAGCAGAGTAATCTTGCTTCAAATAGAAAAGGGGCATCTGTTCATTCAGATGTCCCTTTTTTTTGCCTGATTTTTAATCACTTTTGATTTGTATGGTAATTTGACTTAAAACCGATTGAAGACACACCCTATAGCGGAAGTTAGATAAACCATTTAGAACGTTTGCGCCTGTCGATAACAGGGCAATCCTATACCAAGGAAAACCTTAATATATATTTCGATTTGTAAGCTATAAACTGCATTAAGAGTCAGAAGCTGGTGAATAGGAGATAATGGAAATGAAAGTTGTTGGTCTGATTGATGTTGTACGGTATGGCATACTGGTGTTGATGATATCCCTATCTGGTCATCTATTGGCAGCTTCAACAGAGGTTTCAAAAGGTACTGTGAGCGGGGGCAAAATCTCTGAGCACCCTGACTGGTTTAAAGAGAGTTTTCTTGAAATTGCAGATGATGTGGATGAGGCTGCTGAGGCTGGTCGACATGTCATGCTCTTTATGCATCTTAATGGTTGTCCCTATTGCTATAAAACGCTTGAGGAGAATATAAAAAATTCACCCTATACCGACTTTATTAAAAAGAATTTTGATGTAATTGCCATCAATATCCAAGGGGATAGAGAGATAGCCTTTAATGATGAAGTGACGCTCAAAGAGAAAGAACTCGCTGAAATGCTCAATGTGCGCTTTACCCCAACCATACTTTTTCTTAATGGAGATAATCAGCTCGTGTTGCGCCTTAACGGTTACCGTACCCGTAGCGCCTTCAAGCATGCCCTCGATTTTGTAAAACAGAAAGCCTATGAACAGACAACTCTGACACAATATATTGAGCATCAGAGTGCTGAACGGCCCTATCACTTTAGGGATCACCCACAACTACAGAGGCTGACCAACTTGCAGAGTGTTGCCGACAAGCCCTTGGCACTGCTGTTTGAAGACAAGTGGTGTGAAGAGGCCTGTAATGCGCTACACGACAAAAATCTTAATCTACCTGAGACACGAAAAATTCTGAACAACTTTACCTT
>JAOTST010000019.1 GCA_029864785.1 Chromatiales bacterium
CCGATGGTGAAAGTGCCCTAGCTCATGAGCCAAAACGGCCTCTATCTCATCGCCATTTAGTTCACTAAGAAGGGTGTCGAAGAATACGATACGCTTGTTGCGACCCAATCCAGTGAAATAGGCGTTACCGTGGCGTGAACGCTTTGAACCATCCATGACGAAGATGCCGCTGGAATGAAATCCGCATCGTGTCATTAACGTTTTTATTCGTGTGACCAACTCACTATCTTCCAGTGGTGAAAATTTGTTAAACAGTGGGGCGATGAAGGAGGGGTAGGCCCACATCATTAGCAGAGAAAAGCTAAACCAGGTGAGCCATACATAGATCCACCACTGTGGTCCACTTTCAAGCATCAGCCATAGAATAAGCGCTAGTAGCGGGGTACCAATAAGGATAGAGAGCAGAATCTGTTTAACTAGATCGCCAATAAAAGTCTTCGTGGTTGTCTGGTTGAAACCGAAGCGTTGTTCAATGCTAAAGGTGCTGTAGATTGAAAAGGGGAGAGAGATCACAGAGAGGGTAATCATAAAAGAGAGAATGACGCCGACACCTGACCAAACTGCGGGAAGTTGTAACGCATACCACTGTTGGTCGAGCCACTCTAATCCGCCACCAAAGGTCCACAGCAGTAACAATATTACGCCGTAAATTGATTCAACTACGCCTAACTTTAGTTTGCTACTGGTGTAGTCGGCCGCTTTTTGGTGATCATTCAGAGTGACTTTGTTGGCAAAGTCTGCGGGAACTTGGGCTCGATTATTTTGAACAGAACGGTATTGGCGAAAGCTGAGATAGAGTCCTGAAAGGGTCGTCGTTACAAGCAGTAGGATAAAAATTTGACCAAATAGGTGCATAGGTGCCTTTTGTTCCCATATTTTGGGTTAATTAGTGGATTAAGCAACAACGGAAGGGTAGCTTTTGATAGTATGGTTGGCAAGTTTCAATGACCCTATTTGGGCGGATAGAGAGAGGGAATAGATAATGGGGGCAAACAGTGATCGCCTTATCTGGATCGATCTAGAGATGACGGGGCTTGATCCACAACAAAACCGTATTATTGAGATCGCTACTATCGTAACTGATGCCGATCTTAATGAGATTGCCGTAGGACCCATGTTGGCGATTTATCAGGATGAGTCAGAGCTGGCCAAGATGGATGAGTGGAATCAGAGCCACCACTCAAGTTCAGGCTTGCTTCAACGGGTAGAGCAAAGCAAAATTAGCGCGCTAAAGGCAGAGCAGGAGACGCTCGAATTTTTACGAGAACACCTTGCGGAGGGGGACTCTCCGATGTGTGGTAACAGTATTTGCCAGGATCGCCGCTTTTTAGCCAACTGGATGCCTGATTTAGAGGCATTTTTTCACTATCGTAATCTTGATGTTAGCTCGCTTAAGGAGCTGGCACGGCGCTGGTACCCAGAAGAGTTGAAAGGGTTGGTAAAACAGGGAGCACACCTTGCGCTGGACGATATCCGCGACTCTATTGATGAGTTGCGCTACTATCGCGAAACCATTTTGCGCTAGTGACAGACTTTTGACGGAATATGATTTATTGTGGTTTAAAATTTATTTAACTGTTTGAATTTTAAGTTAAAATTGGTTTTGGCGTGTAAATTGCTTTACATGCTGTATAAATATTGAGGAGCTATTTAGATGGCAGAATAGACAAAAGACGAAGGAGAGCTGGAGCTTGATGGAGCAGCAAAGTCTTCTAAGAAAAAATTGGTTCTGATTATTGTTGGGGCGGTTTTGGGTTTATTGATCATTATTGGTGGGACTGTAGGTCTTACTCTGATGCTGGTCGGTAATGGCTCTGATGCACAAGGGGGAGGGGATACGGCCTCGACCGAGAAAAAAGTGATTCCTAAAGATGCGCTCTATGTACCCGTTAAAACCATGACGGTCAATTTTGCAGATAAAGGAGTTGCTCAGTTTTTGCAGCTTGATATGAGCATTATGACCTATGATCCAGAGCTTATTGATTTGATAAATGTACACATGCCTGTGATGCGTAACGATATGCTTAATTTACTTGGAACTCAGACGTTTAAAGATGTTTCAACCTCCGAAGGTAAAGAGTCGTTACGCATTAAGTTGTTGCTCATCGTGCAGAAGGTTTTGATGGAGCAAGAAGAGCGTGAAGGGGTCGAAGCGATCTATTTCACCAAGATCATCATGCAATAAGAGCCTAAATCATGTCAGCAAGCGACCTATTATCACAAGATGAGATTGATGCACTCCTTCATGGTGTCGGCGGTGACGATGATGATAGCGGTGGTGGAGATGACGATGTCTATGGTGAAGCTCGAAGTTACGACTTTGCCAGTGAGGAACGAATTGTTCGTGGGCGAATGCCCACCCTGGAGATGATCAACGAACGTTTTTCACGACAACTCAGAATTAGCCTCTTTAATATGTTACGCCGTTCCGCTGAAATATCGGTGGCTGGGGTGAACATGATCAAATTTTCTGAATATATTCACAGTCTGTTTGTTCCAACCAGCCTTAATATGATCAAGCTTAAGCCATTACGTGGTACAGCATTACTGGTCTTTGATCCCCGCCTGGTCTATATATTGGTGGATAATTTTTTTGGGGGATTTGGCCGTTACCACGCCAAGATCGAGGGGCGTGAATTTACGCCTACTGAACAGCGTGTTATTCAGATGTTGATGGAGCAATGTTTTAAAGACCTTACCCGTGCTTGGGAACCGGTAATGGATGTTAATTTTGAGTTCATTTCACGCGAAGTGAACCCTCAATTTGCCAACATTGTGAGTCCATCAGAGGTTATTGTTGTCTCAAAAATTCAGATTGAACTGGATGGCGGAGGAGGGGAGATTCACCTGGCAATGCCCTACTCCATGTTGGAGCCTATTCGTGACCAGCTCGATGCCGGACTTTCAAGTGACCGTACTGAAGATATTGATGATCGATGGGTGCGCTCTTTGCACGATGAGGTAAAGAGTGCCGAGGTAGAGGTATCAAGCATTTTAGCCGAGAAAGAGTTATCTGTTTCTGATGTTCTCAGTATGAAACCTGGCGATATCATTCCCTTTGATATGCCCGATAAGGTGAGTTTGTTTGCAGAACAGATAGCTGTTTTTGAAGGTGAGTTGGGGGTCTCTAATGACCAGATAGCAGTCAAAATTACCGGCCAGGCGCCCCGGGTAAAAGAGAAAGATACCATTGACCTGGCAAGACGACGACGTTAAAGATAGAGAGAATGGAGAATTACGATGAGTGATGATACTGAAGATCAAAATGGTGAGGAGATGACGGACGATTGGGCCGATGCATTTGCTGAGCAGGAGGAGTCAGAACAGGGTGATGCCGATGCATTAATTGCTGAGGCGGAGGCCGCAACGCTGCCTAATCTTGATGACTCCGGAGTGGCACCTGCCTCAGAAGATGTCAATATGGATGTGATTCTTGATATTCCGGTAACCATTCAGATGGAGATTGGACGTACCAAGGTTAATATTCGTAATCTACTACAACTCAATCAGGGCTCCGTTGTTGAGCTCGACAGGCTGGCTGGTGAGCCACTTGATGTGTTGGTCAACAATACCCTGATAGCCCATGGCGAGGTGGTTGTGGTTAACGAGAAGTACGGGATTCGTTTAACCGATGTTATTAGCCCAGCCGAGCGCGTTAAAAAGCTTAAATAGGGCGATTACATTGCGTTTATTAACATCACTCACTCTTTTTCTGGTTGCACCCTGCCTTTATGCGGCAGATGGTATTGCGACAAATGTGAGCAGTCACGCAGCGAGCGATCCCATTTCAACAGGGAGCATCTTTCAGCTCATATTGATGCTGTTATTTGTTGTGGGGCTCATTCTATTTGCCGCATGGTTTTTTCGTCGAATAGGGCAGTTTGGTGGGGTTCATAATCAGGCGATCCGGTATCTGGGTGGGATCTCTGTGGGACAACGGGAACGTATCGTGTTGATTGAGGTGGGTGATACTCAACTGTTAGTAGGTGTTGCCCCGGGGCGTGTTGAAAAACTACATAAACTGGATACCCCTATTGAGGTTGATGCCGCCTCATCGAACTCACCATTTGCTAAAAAATTGGCCGACTTGGTCAATAGAAAAGAGAACGCATCATGAAAATTATGAATGCCATCATGACGCTAATCGTTGCGTTGCTGCTGCCTAGCGTTGCCTTTGCTATTCCCGGGTTGGATGCGATTACCGTGACCAGTAACCCGGGCGGCGGAGAGAGTTACTCACTCAGCATTCAGTTGCTGTTGTTGATGACGCTGCTTACCTTCATCCCTGCGATGGTGATGATGATGACCTCTTTTACCCGAATTGTGATCGTACTCTCTATTCTTCGCCAGGCAATGGGATTAATGCAGGCTCCATCAAGTCAAATTGTGATTGGGCTCTCCCTTTTTCTCACCTTTTTTGTTATGGCTCCAGTCTTCGACAAAATCCGTGTCGATGCGATTCAGCCCTATTTTGATGAGCAAATTGACATTAAACAGGCGGTATCTAATGCTGAGAAGCCGCTTCGAACATTTATGCTTAACCAGACTCGTGAGCCCGATCTGGACATGTTCACAGGCCTTGCCGGAGAGGAGGAGTATGCCTCAACCGCTGATATTCCTATAACCGTCCTTATTCCTGCCTTTGTTACCAGTGAGTTAAAGACGGCCTTTCAGATAGGTTTTCTGATTTTTATACCATTTTTGGTGATCGACCTAGTCGTGGCCAGTGTTCTGATGTCGATGGGTATGATGATGCTCTCACCGATGATTATCTCTCTGCCATTTAAGATTATGCTGTTTGTGCTGGTTGATGGTTGGAATCTGGTGATCGGCACACTCGCCTCAAGTTTCTATATTTAGTTAGTCCGATGACGCCCGAAACAGTCCTTACCGTATTTCAACAAACACTAGAACTGCTCATTGTTCTGATTATGATTGTACTGCTGCCGGCTCTCTTCGTCGGACTGATTGTGGCGATGTTTCAGGCGGCCACTTCGATCAACGAGCAGACGCTGAGTTTTATCCCTAAACTGATCGTGACTTTTGGTGTGTTGATGTTTGCCGGTCCATTGATGTTGCGGATGCTTATTGAATTCACTCGGGGATTGATAAGTAACATCCCCATGCTTATTGGGTAAGCCGAGTGAACTTTACTGCGGTAGAGATTAGCGCGTGGATTGGGGCCTATATGTGGCCCTTTTTTCGTATTGGTGCGATGTTGATGGCGGCACCTATCTCGGGTGCTCAATCGGTTCCTGTTCGTGTTCGCCTCATTATGGCTGTGGCGCTAACTTTAATTATCGCGCCACTTCTCCCGCCGGGGCCACAGGTTACGATGTTTGGATTCAACTGGTTCATGATCATCTTCTATCAGCTTATGATCGGTATTGTTATTGGCTTTGCCTTTCAGCTTATCTTTGCGGCGGTAGTGACGGGTGGTCAGATCATCGCGATGCAGATGGGGCTTGGTTTCGCCTCAATGGTTGACCCCCAAAATGGTCAGCAGGTTCCCGTATTGAGTCAACTCTACCTGATGATGACGACGCTACTTTTCCTTGGGATGGATGGGCATCTGATTATGATTAAAGTGGTAGCGGATAGCTTTTCTATTTTGCCTATTGGGATGCAAGGCATTGATGTTGATGCCTTTTATAGATTGGCGACATGGGGGAGTGATATGTTTTCTGCGGCCCTTTGGCTTGCTCTTCCTGCAATTGCATCACTGCTACTGATTAACTTTTCATTTGGAATCATGTCTCGCGCCGCACCTCAGCTACAGATATTTTCGATCGGTTTTCCGATCACCTTGATGATGGGTTTTGTTGTGATCTATTTTACGCTTCCGGGTGTATTACTTCAGTTTAGTGTCATTGTTGATAATTTGGTCTCCTTACTCGATTTTGTCTTGGGAGGAGTGCGTTAATGGCTGATAGTAGTGATGGACAGGAAAAAACGGAACTCCCCACGGAGAAACGGATCAAAGAGTCCCGCGAGAAGGGACAGGTAGCCCGTTCCAAAGAGCTAGGAACTTTTGCGATATTGATAGCATCGGGCGCATCATTTTTAATTATGGGCGGTTCAATACTGGAAAAACTGTTGAGTTTGATCCATGAAGCCCTGACGCCTTCACGGGATCTTATTTTCGATACCGATCAATTTTTGCACATCTGCTGGGTATGATTCTGGAGACTATTCTGGTTCTTGCGCCCTTCTTTGCCGTCATGATTATCCTAGCCCTTATCTCTGGGACGATTATGAGTGGTTGGAATTTTTCAGCTAAAGCATTTGCCTTTAAGGCGAATAAATTAGATCCCATTAAAGGCATGGGGCGGGTCTTCGGCTGGAAAGGTTTGGTCGAGATGCTCAAGAGTTTTGCCAAATTTTTATTGGTTGCGATTGTTGCGACGATATTGCTTAAATCGCAGGCGAATGAACTTATTGGTCTGGGTGGTGAGGCGCTACCTCAAGCACTGTCTCACATGAGTTCGATCCTTCGATGGGATTTTCTTATTGTGAGTGCAGCACTACTATTGGTTGTTGCAGTGGATATCCCGTTTCAGCTCTGGGAGCATCAGCGTCAGCTGAAGATGACCAAGCAAGAGATCAAAGAAGAGGGCAAGCAGACCGAGGGTAGCCCCGAGGTGAAGGGACGTCAGCGGCGTATTCAGATGGAGATGGCTCAACAACGGATGATGGAGGCTGTTCCTGAAGCGGATGTCGTCATTACCAATCCGACCCATTATGCGATAGCACTTAAATATGATAGTGGCAAAATGGCTGCTCCCCAATTAGTCGCCAAAGGGAGTGACTTGGTCGCCACTCAGATCCGGGTGCTTGCCAAAGAGCACGATATCCCTATTGTGAGTGCACCACCACTGGCTCGAGCCATATTTTATAGTACCAAACTGGAGCAAGCGATTCCCGAGGGGCTCTATCGAGCGGTTGCTCAAATATTGGCCTATATCTTTCAGCTTAAGCAGTCGGAAGGTTATGCTCAACCCTCTCCATCCACATTTAATGACCTGCCGATTCCAGATGAACTGCGGCGTGACAAATAAATAGATAGAATAGAGACAATATGGCTCAGTTTGAACAGTTTCCAATAAATCTAGAACTTCTCAAAAAAAGTGGTTTGGGTGCGCCCATTGCTGTGTTGATGCTCATGGCAATGGTAGTCATTCCATTACCGCCATTTTTGCTCGATATCTTCTTTATTTTTAATATCGCCTTTTCAATATTGATATTGATGGTCGCCCTTAATGCCAACCGGCCAATGGATTTTGCGGTATTCCCAACAATTATTCTGATCGCGACGCTTTTTAGATTGGCCTTGAATGTCGCCTCGACCCGAGTGGTTTTACTGGAGGGGCATACCGGCCCCGATGCAGCCGGACAGGTGATTAAGTCGTTTGGTGAGTTCGTGATTGGAGGCAATTACACCGTAGGTCTTATCGTCTTTATCATCCTCGTTATTATCAATTTTGCGGTGGTGACTAAGGGCTCTGGACGAATCTCTGAGGTAAGTGCACGTTTTACACTTGATGCAATGCCAGGCAAACAGATGGCGATTGACGCTGATCTTAATGCGGGGTTGATTGATCAGAATGAGGCGCGCCAAAGACGTCAGGATATTTCTCAGGAGTCGGGCTTCTACGGCTCAATGGATGGTGCCAGTAAGTTTGTTCGAGGCGATGCCGTTGCCGGAATTATGATTACGGTCATTAACATTATCGGTGGATTAATCGTCGGTGTATTTCAGCACGATATGGGAGCCGGTGAGGCGGGGCAGGTTTACGTTTTATTGACGATTGGTGATGGTCTTGTTGCCCAAATTCCGGGTCTGATCCTCTCCTCCGCAGCAGGTATTATTGTGACACGAGTCTCCGATTCTGGTGATTCGATGGGAGAACAGGTTTCAAAGCAGCTACTTGATAACCCACGCGTGGTTCTTATTACCGCAGGAATACTTCTGTTTGTGGGAATTATCCCGGGAATGCCCAACGTCCCGTTTCTACTTTTTGGCGCGATTTTGGCCGGATTTGGTTACTGGAAATTGCAGAAAGATCAGCTTCAGCCTGAGGAGGGCGATGAACAGGTAGGAGGGGGAGATGGCGCTCCTGCTGCGCTTGAGAGTGATGAATCGGTGATGAAAGAGCTGACCTGGGATGATGTGCCAATGGTTGACTCAATCGGTTTGGAGGTTGGATATCGTCTTATCCCTATGGTTGATCAGGCACAGGGCGGTGAGCTGATGGCTCGTATTAAAGGGGTTCGCAAAAAGACTTCATTAGAGCTTGGTTTTTTGGTTCCGGCCGTTCACATTAGGGATAACCTCGACCTGCCGCCAAATAACTATCGGATTAGTTTAATGGGCGTCACAGTGGGTGAGGCAGAGATCTTCCCTGACCGCGAAATGGCAATCAATCCGGGGCAAGTCTATGGTGAACTGGATGGTATTAAAACCACTGATCCCGCGTTTGGCCTTGAGGCGTTTTGGATCGAACCTGGAAAACGTGAAAATGCACAAAGTCTTGGCTATACCATTGTTGATTCAGAGACAGTGATTGCGACCCATTTAAGTCAGCTACTACAGACGCACGCCTATGAGCTATTGGGGCACGAAGAGACTCAGCAGCTGATGGATCAGCTCAATAAAAACACACCAAAACTGGTTGAAGATTTGGTCCCTAAATTGATGCCGCTAGGAACGGTTGTAAAGGTCTGTCAGAACCTGCTCTCAGAAGGGATCCCCATTAAGGATATGCGCACGATTGCCGAATCTTTGGCGGAAAATGGCCATAGGACTCAAGATGCCACATTTTTGACATCCCAGGTTCGGGTCGCATTAGGCCGAATGATTGTCCAAAAAATCAATGGGTTAGAGAAAGAATTAGAAATTATCACGCTATCTCCAGAGTTGGAACAGTTGTTGCATCAGAGTGTACAAGGTGTCGATGGAGAGGCTGGCGCTCTAGAACCTGTGATGGCTGAAAAGCTACATAAGGGGCTGGCGGAAAGCGCTCAAGGGCAGGAGATAGTGGGGAAACCGGCTGTACTGCTCACATCACCGCAGTTGCGGGAGATGATGGCACGTTTTGTTAAACACTCGATTCCGGGTTTGAGCGTTCTCTCTTATAGTGAGATTCCGGACGATAAACAGCTCAAAATTATTGCAACGGTTGGGGGTTAGGTTTAGATAAATCTTGCCTAATGCTCAACTGGAAGAGCCAAAGGCAAGAGGCATAAAATGAAAATTAAACGTTACTTTGCGGCAGATATGCGCCGAGCAATACAGATGGTTAGAGAAGAGCAGGGAGCTGATGCAGTGATCCTCTCAAATCGAAAGGTCAATGGCGGTGTCGAGGTGATGGCCGCAGTTGATTACGATGCAGAGGTGATTAACCATATGGCTGAGGAGAGTCCTGTCCAACGGAATGACTCTTCTCCTATTAGCGAAAAAGATAGCGTTGTTGACTCGCCAGAGTCTATTAAAGAGCTGCCTCTCTCCGATGTTCCGATTGGTGAGCCGAGGATACGTTCGACGGTTTCTCCGCTTAGAAAAGAGATTGAGTGGAGCCAGGATCCTGCCCTAGTTGCAATGAAAGATGAGTTACATCAATTAAGCGGTGTGGTTCTTAATCAGATTAATGGGCTTGCATGGGGGGAGATGCGTCAAAAGCACCCACTTTACGTTAAGGTCATGCAGTATCTGATGCGCATGGGATTGAGCCCTGAGTTATGTCGGACGGTCGCTGATCACATTCAATTCCGTGACAGTATGGCTGAAAATTGGCGGCAGGCGATGGCCTTCCTCTCATCACAAATTCAGGTTGGCGATGATGATATTCTGACCGAGGGCGGTATTGTTGCCCTTGTCGGACCAACAGGAGTGGGGAAGACCACAACGATTGCCAAACTGGCTGCCCGCTACATATTGCGTCATGGTTCAGATAAAGTGGCACTAGTCACGACCGACTGCTACCGCATCGGGGCTTATCAACAACTTGAAACTTATGGGCGCATTCTTGGTTTGACCGTCTATGTCGCCAATAGTAGTGAAGAGCTTAACGATACGCTAGAGATGCTTGGTGACAAGCAGTTGGTTTTAATCGACACTGCAGGCGTAAGTATGCGAGATGAGCGCTTGATTTCACAGGGCGCTATGTTGGCCGAGAGCCGCTTCCCTATTCGTAGTTATGTGGTTCTTTCAACAACGACTCAACGACAATCACAGGAAGAGGTGGTTAAGGGGTATAATCAACTCGATTTTGATGGAGTCATTTTGACTAAACTCGACGAGACGGTGGTTTTGGGTGATGCGCTCTCTGTAGCAATTAACCATCAGCTTCCTATCTCCTATATCTGTGATGGTCAAATGGTTCCTGAGGACATTCATCTTGCTCGAGCTAATAATTTGGTTAATCGAGGCGTCTCTATGATTCAGGAATCGACTGAACTGCCTGATGAAGAGCGGGTAGCACTTACATTTGGAGATCTGGCTGGAAAGGCATATGGTTAGTCTGGCAAGAGTTGATCAGGCAGAAGGTTTAAGAAGAATGAAAAATCCCAAACCGGTACGTGTCATTACGGTAGCGAGTGGCAAAGGAGGTGTTGGTAAGACCAATGTCTCCATCAATCTGGCTGTTGCCCTCGCCAAGCTGGGACGTAAGCCGATTATAATGGATGCTGATTTGGGATTGGCGAATGTTGATGTGGCTCTGGGGCTGCAACCGAAGCTCAATCTCTCTCATGTTATTAACGGTGAGGCAACTCTGGAAGAGATCATCGTTGATGCCCCCGGTGGCGTAAAAGTGATCCCCGCCTCTTCAGGTGTGCAACGTATGGCTGCGCTCTCTCCTGCAGAGCATGCAGGACTGATTCGCGCCTTTAG
>JAOTST010000020.1 GCA_029864785.1 Chromatiales bacterium
TACAAAGGTGGGGCTCGTATCGCCAAAATGGGTGATGGTGGGCGCAAGGTGACTCTCAATGGCGCCGATCTTGAACGGCTCTACCAGATGCCCATCCACTCAATGACCTATATCCCCAAAGCGAAGCTGAATGAGTTGCTGCTGGTTCAGCGCTTTGGTGAGCCTCAGCAGAAGATTGAAGAACAAGAGATCGGTGTTAGCCATTGGCTCTACCCCGATAAAGGACTTGATATTATCCTCAATAAGAGCGGTAAGGCGGTCTTTCAGTACTTGCCTCCAAGGGACTTTGACAAGCTTATAAAACCGTTACAGTCGTTGAAGAGCAAATAGAGTTTCGATTGATGACTGCACTCTAGTCGTCGTTATCGGCATCAGGCCAGCTACGCGCATCTCGCGCCGTTTTCTCCTGCTGATTGGCCGGTAGATTGGGGTCATCATCATCCATCAGGATCCGATTGCCATCTCCTTCAAGGTCATCATACTGGCCTCGTTTAACCGCCCAAATCAGAATACCAACCATAATAAGGCCGATGAGAATCATGCCGGGTATGAGGGTGTAGACAACTTCCACAATATTAATTCGCTGAAATTAGGGACAGACAGTTTAACTCTTTTTATTGAATAGCGTACGGATGCGAGCCGCATTGCCGATGACCAGTAATGAGCTGATAGGCATACTGATGGCCGCAACGAGTGGTGTAATAAAACCGGATACTGCCAGTGGCACCATGATGATGTTATAGATAATAGAGATTCCAATATTCTGGCGGATAGCTTTTAGTGTGCGGCGTGAAAGAGCGGCAGCCTGATGTATTTTGTCGAGTTCATCGTCCATCAAGACAATATCGGCGCTCTCGATGGAGACGTCGGTACCCGAACCGATGGCAATCCCTACGTTGGCCTGAATCAGCGCTGGAGCGTCATTGATGCCATCTCCCACCATGGCAACCTGCTCCCCCCGCTGTTGCAGCTCTTTGATTATTTGATGCTTCTCTTCGGGGCGCACCTCGGCGATCACCTCCATACCTCCCAGTTGTGCAGCAACGGCATTGGCGACTTTTCTGCGATCACCACTTAACAGGGTGGTGGTAATTTGATCGTGTTTCAGACTATTGATCATCTTCTGGGCATCGGCTCGCAGGGAGTCAGTGATTCCAAGCAAGGCAACGTGCTGACCGTCAATGGCGACATGAATGGGTGTTGTTGCCTGCTGTTCAAGTACTTCAGCACGTTCTGTAAGGATCTGGTCAGAAGCAATTCCCTCCGACTCAAGCCACTTAAGCTGACCAAGGCTAATTTTTTGACCATCCACAATACCTTTGATGCCGTGACCGCTCAAATATTGAAGACCACTGATTTTTTGATTTTGAAAGATAATATTTTGTGATAGAGCCTCTAACACGATAGCGCGGGCGATCGGATGTTCGGAGCGCTGCTCAATGGCCGCTATCTGGGTAAGTAATTTCTGTTTGTTAATAGTTTCTACAGCGTTAATCTCAACAAGGTGCATCTTCCCTTCGGTGAGGGTTCCTGTTTTATCAAAAACAAAATGGTTGATTGATGAAAGGGTCTCCAGCACGGCGCCATTTTTCACCAATATGCCGTGGCGTGCTCCCTGTCCAGATGCGACGGCAATCGCCATGGGTGTAGCGAGACCAAAGGCACAGGGGCAGGTGATAATGAGGACTGCAGTCGCGGTCATTAGTGCCATTTCGATTCCTGCATCGGCAATAAATAGCCAGTAGCTGAAGGCACTGATAGCGAGGAGTAGTGTGGTAGCAACAAACCATGGAACGATTCGGTCTGCGGTGCATTGAATCGGCGCCTTTGATGCTTGAGCCTCTTCGACAAGGCGGATGATGCGACCGAGCGCAGTATCCTTGAGTGTACCCGAAACCGTGATCAGAATGGGATTGAGAGCGTTCATGGTGCCGGCAGAAACGTGATCACCGATGGCTTTGGTAACGGGGTTAGATTCACCACTAAGCATCGACTCATCAATGCGGCTCTCACCGTCTGAAATGATGCCGTCAACAGGGATCTTGTAACCCGGTTTAACCACAACGATCTCGTCGACCTTGACGCTGCGAATGGGAACCACCTTCTCTTCGCCATCGCGGAGGACTGTGGCAACACGCGGTTGTAGATCCATCAGTCGCTGGGTGGCAGCTACCGCATGGCGTTTTGAGATCGCTTCAAGAAAGCGACCAACTAGAATAACGAAGATAAAGTTAACCACGGTATCGAAGTAGACCTCACCCTGTGTCGACTGGGTAAAGGTGATGTAACTGGAGTAGCCCCAGGTCACGCTGGCGCCGATCGCAATCGGTAGATCCATACCAAGATGGAGTGAGCGTAGCCCAGTATAAGCTCCTTTAAGAAAGGGCCACCCTGCGTAGAAGAGGGTCGGGGTCGCTAGTGCAAAACCGACCCAGTGGAACATCTCGCGGAACTCACCCTTGTCAGCACCGGAGTAGAGGGCGATAGAGATCCACAGCAGGTTCATCATTGTAAAACCAGAGAAGGCCATACGGAAGAGCATCGAACGATTCGCTTTTTTGATCTCTCCTTCGGCCGCTTCGGGATCAAAGGGGACTGCGGCATAACCGATTAATGACAGCTTTTGCAAAATATCGGAGAGCTTGATTAGGTCGTTATCCCACTCAAGGTGGAGTCGTTTTCCAGAGAGATTAACGCTCGCTTTGAGCACACCGGCCATCGGTTGCAGTGAGCGTTCAATCAACCAGACGCAGGCGGCGCAGTGGATACCCTCTACCAGTAGGTGAATCGAACGTACCTCGCCATGCTCACCAGACTTGATGTCGATGAACTCCTCCTGTACCTCTTCGAGATCGTAGATGTCGAGATCCTTGGGTGGTTCAGGAGGTGGTGAGAGGAGGGTACCTTCGGGGGTGCGTTGATAGAAGCCCTCAAGACCCGCATCGTAGATCGCCTTGCAGACCGATTCACAGCCAAGACAGCAGAAATTCCTTTCAGCACCATCCACAACAGCATTGAACGGAGCTGTTGGTGATACGGGTAATCCACAGTGGAAGCATGAGTTAGTCATATTAAGGCTTCATTTGGAGAGGCAACTGCCAGATAGCGGTACTTAGGCTATTTTAGCATTCATAAATATAACAACCTAACGTAACGGTAATAGCTTTAATAATTATTCGGTCACATCGATTCGAAGTGTTGTATCAAGGTGGTCCTCTCCTGATTTTACATTCGCTCCAAGATCCCACACACCCTTTAAAGGAAATTTAACGGTAGTAACAAAACGGCCAGGAGCCAGATTTTCCATCGATTGACTAAAGTCGGCGTTTACATCAGATGGGCGATAGGCCTTTAGGATAATAGTATCGGCAGGAATCAGCACACCTTCACGATTTTTTAGATCAACGTGAATGGTTGTTGTCTTGTTAACGGTAATTTGTTGTGCAGTTCTGAGATCGATTTTCCAACCAAGACGTTCACGATTGGCAATTTTGGTGCGGATGGTTTTCTCATAATCCTGCCCATTTTGGTAGTAATTTTCGTCAACTAAACCGGGGCTCGTCATGAAGGCAGTAATGATAAATGCCGCATTGACCATAACCACTAGAACAAGAATAGCCAGCCAGCCAATAACCCATGGGTTGCGAAAGGCCTGTTTATTATTTTGTGAAAAGAAAGGAGGAGATTTAGGCATAAAGGGGCTCTTCAACGTTAATTATAGCGGCTGTTCATATTATCAACAGGAGATGTTCTATCAGTGTATTTGTGGACCGAAGAACATACTCTCATAGTCGGCATTAATTTTATCATTATCAGCATTATAGACCTTGAAAATAAGCTTTTCGCGCTCCTCTGTAAGCTCTTTCTTTGGGATACGTACAAATATGCTAAAACTAGAAATTTTACCTGGAATAGATTTTAGTGTTTTGTCTGCTCCGATGATAGTTAACGATTTTGGTCCTTCAGCACGCAGTATAATCTTCATCTCTTTTGGCGTTTTATTGAGTATTTTTATCTGATATTTGTTCTGAATAGAGCCATCACTCTGTAGTACAAATAGTGGTTGTCGCTCATGCAGAACACTGAGCTCAAGTGCGCCTAGGTGAGTCAGGCCATAAAGAATCCCAATAGCAGCAATCAACATAATACTGATATAGATCAGTGGACGAGGTCGTTTATAGATAGGAGGCAGTTCTTTACCTTGAAGTTCGTCCAGTGACATGTAGCGGATCAATCCACGGGGTTTTTGGATCTTTTCCATCACGGAATCACATGCATCGATACAAAGACCACAGGTGATACAGCCCTCCTGCTGACCATTGCGAATATCTACACCGGTAGGGCAGACGGCATAACACTGATTACACTCAACACAGTCACCTTTATCGGCATCGTGAACGCCTTTTTTTAGGCGACTACGTGGCTCACCTCTGTGGTAGTCATAGGTCGGCATAATGGAGTCAACATCGACCATAACGCCTTGAATACGTGCATAGGGGCAAAGCCAGAGGCAGACTTGTTCACGCATAAAGCCGGCAAAGAGATAGGAGAATACGCTAAAGGTTGCGACGACCACCCAAGAAAAAAGAGAGACATTCAGATGTAAATAATCACTCCACATCTCGTAGGCATCACCAAACCAGAGGGTAAAAGAGATGCCCGTCAAAGCGCCTATTAAAATCCATATGGTGTGTTTAAGGAGTTTTCGAAAAATATTCTGCTGTAACAGGGGTAGTTTGTCAGCTTTGCGACGAGCAGCCGGCTTGCCTTCAAGTTTCTCTTCAATCCAGGTAAAGACGTCGGTCCAGACTGTTTGAAAACAGAAATAACCACAAAATACGCGTCCGGCAATGGATGTAACTGCGGCTAATAGAATCGCAAAAAATAGCAGCACCAGTGAAAGCATCCAGACATCCTGAGGTAGGATGGTGATGTTGAAGATATGAAACTGACGATCCATGATATCAAAGATGATCGCCTGTTTATCATTCCAGCGCAGGTAGGGGCCGAGAAAAAAGATGAGCCATGTCGATGCGGTAATCCACTTCAGATTACGAAAAACCCCAGGCATGCGTTTGGCATGAATCGTCTGTTCTCCGGTATTAACTTCCCAATGGTCGACCTCTTCATAGAGTTCGTGGATATGATGATGCGGGTGATCGCTATTGTTCGTTGTTTCTGACATGGGCTGATTCTATGTTAAAGGATAGAGATCCGATTTAATGCGCTGTATTAAAATGGTGTAGTGAAAAGAGGCTTTTCATTACGCCACTCGCCAAGAGAAAGCGGGACAGATGAGATGAGAATATATTATATATTCGCGTTTGCTTATAAACAAGAAAGGGGCCGAAGCCCCTTACCTGTAACTGGCCATCTGCGGCGCCAATTAGTCTTCTGAATGAGTGGTGTTAATCAATTTTAGTACACGCACTACAAGTACACCGATGACAACCAAAGAGCCAACAATTGCGAGTGTTGAGAAGAGCGCTGTTGAGTCACTGAATAGTGTAGATAGATCCATAATAGTTCCTCTTTAGAAAGGTTGGCAGCAACCTAATAATCGCTGCCAACTTCACGTTAATGGTTACTTACCACCACCTAGTTTGTGGACATAAATAGCCAGTTTTTTGATGTCGGTTTCGCTGAGCTTGCTGCCACCAAAGGTAGGCATTTCGGCATTACGGGTCGCTGGGTCCGAAGCATCATTTACACCGTGTGTAATGGTGTACTTGATACTAGCAAGCTGATCTTCTTCGGCGAAACGATAGATGCCATCGGTCAAATTAGCAGAGCCCATTGCGCTGATACCTTTACCATCAGGGCCATGACATGCAAAACAGGCCTTAGTCATAAAGAGAGGTGAACTTGTGGGTTCGCCTTTCATTACAGCATTGGCGAGCTCATCAATCTCCGCAGTAGAGAGGCTTTTACTATGTGCAGTCATGACACCTTTACGACCATTAGTGATCGAGGTGATGATCTCATTGGCGGTACCACCATAGAGCCAGTCATCGTCAGCCAGTATAGGGTAGCTAGGGTTGCCTGCGCCGCCTCCACCGTGGCATGCAGCACAGTTATCTCCAAACAGTACCTTGGCTGATTTCATCACATAGTTTGAGAGTTCATCATCTGCCATGATGGCTGCAGCACTCTTGCCAGGAAGTTGATCTTCATATTTGGCTCGAATCTGCTCAAGGCTCTGTAGATCCTCTTTATACTCGCCCATTGCGGTCCAGCCCATTACACCCTTGTAGTGGGTGGTCAGCATTGGCCACGATGGATAGAGGATGGTGTAGACAATAACTAGGATCCAACTTGCGTGGAAACCGATGCGCCACCAAGTGGGTGGATCATTGAGTAACTCGCGCAGATCGTTGTCCCAGATATGCCCGGAATTGTTTTCATTAGGGAAAGGGTTCTTTTCACTCATTTTTTTTCTCCATTACGGAAATCATCATCATCTGCGAAAGGGATATGGCGCTGAGCCTCCAGCTTGTCGCGATTTTTTGGGTTAAATGTATACACATAGGCCCAAATCATCACAAAGAAGACCACTACGGTCATGATCAGGCCTACCCAATCATTAACCGTCATCGCCGCCCAATCGGTATGAAAATAATCGCCCATATTAGTCGCGATAGCTCACTGCGTCGTCAAACTTAACCATAGTGCCCAGCACCTGAAGATAGGCAACTACCGCATCCAGCTCGCTCTTACCGCGAACTTCAGTAGCAGCTGATGCAATATCTGCATCGGTATATGGAACACCAACTATCCGCATTGCACTCATTGTTGCTTGAGTACGCTCGGGATCAACCATGTTCTTTTCGAGCCATGGATAGTTCGGCATAACCGATTCAGGTACTACTGAGCGAGGCGCGTTTAGATGGCGACGCTGCCATGCATCAGAATACTTACCACCGACGCGAGCCAGATCTGGACCAGTTCGTTTTGAACCCCATTGGAATGGGTGGTCATACATCGACTCAGATGCGAGTGAGTAGTGACCATAACGTTCGTTCTCATCACGGAATGGACGAATCATCTGCGAGTGGCAGAGATAGCAACCTTCACGAATGAAAACTTCCCTTCCAGATAGTTCGGTAGGAGTGTAAGGACGGATACCGTCGCCAGCTTTCCAGTCGGCAAGGGTTTGACCCGCTTTACGATTCCATACGATCTCAGGATGTTGGTTATGCTCCATGGTTCCCTTTAAATAGAACAGTGGAACAATCTCAACCAGGCCTCCGACCGAAAGTAATACGGCCAGCATGATAAACATAATGAATACATTACGCTCGATCTTGTCCTGGAACTTAGTTGAATGAATTTTATCAGACATTTTATTAGCTCCTTATATCAACTAAGCTGCGGCCGTAGCACGAGTGCTTGGCTGAACAGATGGGTTAGAAGATGCATGACGAATAGTCATAATGGTGTTGTAGAGCATTACTGCACCACCGGTCCAGTAGATCATTCCACCAATAGCACGCATTGCGTAGTAGGGGTGCATTGCAGCAACCGATTCGGCAAAGGTGTAGGTGAGTGTGCCGAACTCGGTGTAGTCACGCCACATCAGACCTTGCATGATTCCAGATACCCACATTGCAGTGATGTAGACCACGGTACCGATTGTAGCCAACCAGAAGTGCAGGTTAACCAGGCCAGCAGAGTACATTTTTGTATTCCATAGCTTCTCAATCATGTGGTAGAGGGCACCGGCAGCAACCATCGCAACCCAACCCAATGCACCAGAGTGTACGTGACCAATGGTCCAGTCGGTGTAGTGTGACAGGGCGTTAACGGTCTTCGATGACATAACCGGACCTTCAAATGTCGACATTGCATAGAACGCCAGAGACATAATAAGGAAACGCAGAATGTAATCTTCACGCAGTTTGTCCCATGCACCGGAGAGGGTCATCATCCCGTTGATAGCTCCACCCCATGAAGGAATGATCATCGCCAAAGAGACAGCCGCACCGATTGAACCGGTCCAGTCAGGAAGTGCGGTGTACTGTAGGTGGTGAGCACCCAACCAGACATAACCGAACGAAAGAGCCCAGAAGTGGATGACCGACAGACGGTAAGAGAAGATAGGACGACCAGCCTGCTTAGGTACAAAGTAGTACATGATGCCGAGGAAACCTGCAGTCAGGTAGAAACCAACGGCGTTGTGTCCCCACCACCACTGAATCATCGCATCTTGTACGCCAGAGAATATGGAGTAAGATTTGAACAGTGATACCGGAATTGCCAGAGAGTTCACCACGTGCAGATAGGTGATCATCACCATCATCGACAGGAAGAACCAGTTAGAGACATAGATGTGGCTAGTCTTGCGGTTGGCAATGGTCATCGCAAAGTTGAAGCTAAATGCGAGCCAGACGACAGCAATTAGGATATCGATAGGCCACTCAAGTTCCGCGTACTCTTTACCTGAGGTCAGACCGAGAGGTAGAGTGATAACCGCAGAAACAATAATGATATTCCAACCCCAGAAGACAAACCAGGCCAGCTTATTACTCCAGAGGCCAACACCCGAGGTGCGTTGTACCGAGTAGAAGCCCGTTGCCATCAGCGTACATCCACCAAAGGCAAATATGACTGCATTGGTATGCAGTGAACGTAGACGACCAAAGGTCAACTCTGCAAGGTCAAAGTTAAGAACCGGCCACGCCAGCTCAGATGCGATCCAAACCCCAACGAGGGTTCCAACCACCAGATAGACGATAGCCATGACGGTGAACCACCGAACGACATCGAAGTTATATTTATCATCTACTTGTGCTGTAGCCACTAGTAGTCTCCTTCTGATTCTAAGGTTATAAAAAACTGGAACTGACCCAACTTCATCAGGTCGAAGAGCTTGAGAGTTTGCTTTGATTCAATAAGCAGCCGCTATAGCCCCTACGCCAGCGTTCGCGAATTCTATCGTATATTGATAGAAAAAAAGTTGATTTTTGTCAGGTTTGTCCGGGTTTACGGGGAAATGAGCCATTTTTGTGTGTCAAATAACACAGTTAAATTCTAGGGATTTTCTCTGTTGTGGCCATTTTTGTCCCGACATGTTGATTGAGTGTGTCAAAGTCAAGAATGTCGATTTGGCGCCCTTTGAAGGTGATCACGTTCTCTTTTTTGAGTTGACCAAAGATACGACTGACGGTCTCCACAGCTAATCCAAGGTGGCTGGCAATATCTTGTCTGGAGAGATTGAGCTTAATCTCAGAGGCTGAAAATCCGCGAGCGTGACAGCGTTCAGAGCAGTTGAGTAAAAGAGCCGCTACGCGACTCGTGGCATTTTTTAATCCGAGGTGCCAAACCATCTTATGGTGATTTTGTAACTGTTTGCTCAGCAGATGGATTAACTGCTCCTGAATTTGCGGATGGCTTTTGCTTAAGCGGTTGATATCATTAACAGGAATCATGCAGAGATAGGAGCTCTCCAGAGCCTCTGCATTCTGAAAGTGACGGCCATTGTGAATGGCCCCCAAACCCAACAACTCCCCCGGTAGATAGTAGCCGGTCACCTGTTCTTGACCATTTTCATCGGTAATATAGGTCTTGATAGCACCCGAACGAACCGCATAGATTCCCTTCATGGTAGCTCCCGTCCTAAACAGGAGATCGCCCCGTTCCAGTGGTGGCGGATGATTAAGAATATTATATAGTTCATCGCGAATATCTAGATCGAGCCCTGATGGGAAGCAGATCGTGTTAATAGAGCACTGTAGACACGAGATTTGAGTCGCGATATCGCTTATTTTGGCTTGGCAGGCACGGGTCATGGGTTAATTTCTATAAATTTAAATATTTTTGATAAATATCATGTTGTCGCAGCGGCAATTCAAAAGCAAGAAAAAAGTCATTAGAAATAGATGATGAGCGATATTTTGGGTGATTTTCTCTGAGGGATGAGCGCCTCATCATGCGTGAAAGTGATACACTTTCCCTTGAATGGTGGAGGGAAGAGGGTATCCTTGCATCCCGTAATTTATGATCTTTATATAGAGGTAGAGATATGGCTAGCCGTAATGCAACGGTCAACCGTGAAACACTAGAGACTCAGATCGCTGTCTCCATCAACTTAGATGGAAGTGGTGAGGGAAAATTTGATACTGGCGTCCCTTTCTTGGAGCACATGCTTGATCAGATCGCTCGCCACGGCCTGTTTGACCTCGATGTTAAGGCCAAAGGTGATCTCCATATTGATGGACACCACACCGTTGAGGATATTGGTATCACTCTTGGGCAGGCGTTTGCACAGGCGGTGGGCGACAAACGCGGAATTACTCGTTACGGTCACGCCTATGTGCCGCTTGACGAGTCTCTCTCACGTGTCGTAATTGATCTCTCGGGTCGTCCCAGTCTCGATTTTGTCGCCGATTTTGGCGCGGGAATGATCGGTGATTTTGATACCGAGCTCTTCTATGAATTCTTCCAGGGATTTGTGAATCACGCCCAGGTGACGCTGCACATCGATTCGATTCGTGGACGCAACTCACACCACATCGCCGAGACCATCTTCAAGGCGTTTGGTCGTGCACTGCGCATGGCCGTGAGCGTCGACGAACGACTTGCAGGAGCGATGCCCTCTACTAAAGGTAGTTTATGAGTTCAGTCGCAGTCATCGACTACGGTATGGGTAATCTCCACTCCGTAGCCAAGGCGTTAGAACATGCCGGTAGTGGAGAGGATATTATCGTTACTCACGATGCGGCCAAAATTTTGGCCGCAGATCGTGTTGTGCTACCGGGTGTTGGAGCGATTCGTGACTGTATGCACGAGATTAAACGTCTCGGTATTGATGAGGTGGTGAGCGAGGTCGTTAAAAGCAAACCGCTGCTAGGGGTTTGTATCGGTATGCAGGCGCT
>JAOTST010000236.1 GCA_029864785.1 Chromatiales bacterium
TCACGCGGGCTCACCGAGAGTGAATCTTACAATGCGATGAAGATGATCCTTAATGATGAAGTCGAACCCGTTCAGCTGGGTGCTTTTCTGATGCTGATGCGCGTTAAAGAGGAGACAGGAGCCGAGGTAGCTGCTGCGGTCAAGGCGATCAAGGAGAGTCTGACTGTTCCAGCAAATGCCCCAGAGGTTGATCTTGACTGGTCATCTTACGCAGGCAAGAGACGGGTACTTCCTTGGTATATCCTCTCTACCCTGTTAATGGCTGACAATGGGATTCGTACTTTTATGCACGGTGCCAGTGGCCATACTGCCGGACGAGTCTATACCAAGAATGTCCTGCCAGAGCTGGGGATTGATATTGCCACCAGCATAGAACAGGCGGCAGAGCAGCTTGAGTCGAACAACTTTGCCTACGTAGATCTGGAGCAGTTAAGTCCCAAGATGCATGAAATTATCGAGATGCGCCCACTGCTCGGTCTACGCTCTCCTGTTCACACCATTGCACGCATGCTCAATCCCTTTAATGCCAAACATGTGATGCAGGGGATCTTCCATCCTGGCTATCAGCCCACCCATCAAGAGGCCGGAATTATTCTTGGTTTTCCGCACATGGCGGTCATTAAAGGTGAAGGTGGTGAGATCGAGCGTAACCCCGATCTAAAACTCACGATTCAATCGATCCATAATGGTGAGATGATCGATGAAGAGTGGCCTCCTATCTTCACTCAGCGTCACATTCGTACCAATAATGCCGATCTCGAAACCGATGACCTCAAGCGGGTCTGGAGCGGCGAGTGTCGTGATGAGTATGCTGAGGCAGCCGTAAAAGGAACAGTTGCTGTAACGCTCTATATGATGGGACGGGCAACCAATAGAGAAGAGGCTGAAGCACAGGCCAAAGAGATGTGGGATAGTCGTAACAAGAAGCGCTTTCAGTAAAATCAAAAAATAGATGCCTTCCTCCCTTTCATTACCGCGACTCTTACTAAGTGCGCCGCATAAATCATCCGGCAAAACGACTGTTACGATCGGTCTCTGTGCAGCGCTAAGAGCGAGAGGATTAACGGTACAGCCCTATAAAAAAGGACCTGACTACATCGATCCTATGTGGCATGGGCAGGCCGCACAGAGGCCGTGTCAAAATCTCGATTTCAACGTACAAAGTGACGATGAGATACGCCATCAGCTAGTACTGAATAGCGAAGGGGTCGATATCTCCCTTATTGAGGGAAATATGGGGATGTTTGATAGCCTTGACCTTGGGGGGCGGCACAGCAATGCTGAACTGGCTGAGCTGCTCGAAACGCCGGTAATTCTTATTATCGATGTGCAGGGCGCAACACGCAGTATTGTTCCGTTGATCCAGGGCTTTATCCACTTCGATTCGGGGCACAATATTGCTGGGATTATCCTCAACAATGTGGCCGGTAAAAGGCATGAAGCACGTCTTCGTGAGGTCATTGGCCACTATATTGACAGACCCGTAGTCGGAGCCATACACCGTAACAGCGCACTGGTTATTGATGAGCGCCACCTAGGGTTAATACCCAGCAACGAGAGCAGTGAGGTCGAAAAGAAGGTCTCAGAAATTGCGCAAATAGTTGGTTCGCAAGTCGATCTGGATCTCCTGCTTAATATTGCGAGTAATGCCCCTGCCATTACCCGTACAGAAATATCCGTCAAACCTTCCCCCCTTTATTCAACGCTGCGGATCGGTGTAGCTCAAGATGCCGCATTTGGATTCTACTATCCCGATGACCTACAACAGTTTGTGGAATTAGGCGCAGAGCTGCTCCCATTTAGTCCCCTGAAAGATCGAGCTATTCCAGAAGAGCTTGATGGACTCTTTATCGGAGGAGGCTTTCCTGAGACCCATCTAAGCCAACTTGGCAACAACCGTGAGATGCAGCAGTCCATTGCTCAAGCGATAGAGTCCGGGATGCCCTGTTATGCCGAGTGTGGTGGTCTGATGTATCTAAGCCAGAACATCGAATGGCAAGGAACAACAGAACCGATGGTCGGCATTATCCCTGCGGGCTGTACGGTTCATAAAAAACCTATTGGCCGCGGTTTGGCACAGCTAGCGACCACCGAATATCATCCATGGCCATTTACAACCGTAGGCGTAAGTTTCCCAGCCCATGAGTTTCACTACTCTGAGCTTGGCTCCCTGCCTTCCCAGAGCCATTTTGCTTACCGCATAATTCGTGGCAGCGGGATTGGTGATCAGGCCGATGGCTTTATCTATAAAAATCTTCTCGCCAACTATACCCATCTGCGCTCGGTAAACGCGACACCGTGGGTTAATCACTTTCTTGAATTTGTGGCACAAAAACGAGACAGTCGCTTGCAATCGGCAGGCTGAACCCCTACTTTTCCAATATATATCGAAAAATCAGGATTTGAACCATGATCACAGTTACCCCACAAGCTGCAAAGCAGATTCGTATCACCGCTGAACAGAGCGATTCAAAGGATTTAGTCCTTAGATTAGCTGCTAAGAAGAAAGAGGATGGCTCCTTTGATTACGGCATGGGTTTTGATGAGATAACCGACGAAGATATTGATGTGAAGAGCGAAGGCGTTATAGTTATCTTCGCCCCAGAATATGGTCCCATGTTAAAAGGGATGACCATCGATTTTGTTGAACTTGAAGATGGTCAGTACCATTTTATCTTTCTTAACCCAAATGACCCTACTTTCATTCCTCCCATTGAAGAGAGTGCGGGCGGCAGTTGTAGTTCTTCCAGTTAAATCAGCTCACACACGGGTCTTGCTAGATTTGCTCTACAGACCTATACAGCCAGCTCTGTGCTATGATCAGCCCCTTCATCGAGCATAAAAACAGGTCGTTGTGGCAGAGCTAACTCCCTCAAGAGAAACACCTAAGATCATTCAACGACTTTTTGAAAAGTTTGGAAAGATGTTGTTGATTGGTCATAGTACATCTCAACCTGCGAGTCACCGTTTTCGCTATCTTTTGGTCAGTTTAGGGGTCGTGTTTGCCCTTCAATTAATTACGCTCACGGTTCATACCAGTAGCGTAAATAACAGCCAGTACCCCCTGTTAATTACAACAATTCTTGCTGGTTTTGGCATTATTTTACTCTTCGCACTGGTATCGACTTTTTATCGTGATCTCTTTGAGCCTACCGATCGATTTAAACAGTGGTCAAATGATGTGCGTTCAGGTGGATTTGACACACGTCTTCCCGAGCACGGCATGGGAGAGCTTCAACAGACTTCTGACGACATCAATAATTTGATGATCTATCTAGAAACGATATTTGATGATATGGAGTTTGAAGTTCAACGTCAGACTGCACAGTTTGAACAAAAAAATCGTTCCCTTCAGTTGCTCTATGACATTGCTACAGGAATCAGTACATCACGCGATCTGAATGAGCTGCTGACTCGTTTTCTCCATACCATGCGCGACATTGTTAATGCGGAAGCGGGAATGGTTCGTTTGATTGGCGAGAATGGAGAGATGGA
>JAOTST010000237.1 GCA_029864785.1 Chromatiales bacterium
TAAAGTGGCCTGCTCCGCAGATTCCTTTGCCTCCTCCAGCTCAATACTCTTTAAAATAGTCTGTTGCTGAGCTTCCTGTAACGCAATATTTTTTAGGCGCAACGACTCCTCACGCTCTACAGACGTGGTGACATCCGTAATCTGGATCAAACAGAGGATTTCATTATCTTCGGTATGGGTAGGCGTAACTCTAATCGATTGCTCGACACGCCTGATTTTTACCCCTGAGAGAGAACGATTATATAAAGGCAAGGGAAAACGATGCAGGGAGTTGGAAAGCATAGTTGCAGAGCCATAAGAGAGCGCACTGTTAATGGCCGCTTGAAGCGCCGGAGCAATCTCCTCCTCAAGCAGGGTATCAAGTCGTTTCCCTATGGCAAAATCCACCAAAACACCACTATGCTCGACCATCCAGTTATTCCATATCTCTACTCTGCCTTCAGCATCAAGTAGGATAACCCCGCCCAAGATGCTATCAAGAATTTTTCCTGGAATATTTTCTCTGATGCGAATCCTAGCACTCATATGGACAAACCTTTAGATGTTCTCAATGAGGCGATCCAGACTGGAAACTAGTGACGCCAACGAAGGCGTACTAAGTACAAATACAATTTGACCCTCCACGCCTTGCTTCCTAATGGCTAGAGTCACATCCATTAAGATGATGTAGCTATCATCTGTTCTACCAACAAGTGCCTTTGATAGATCCGGATATGTGCCGATGTAGTATTGTGGAAGAGAGCTGTTAAGAGTAATACCGAGCATATCGGTCATTGCAGATAGGCATGAGTTCAAGATAATATTTCCCAGCTCACACATCGCCTCCTGTTCAAACTCAGCCAGCTCATCTGCGCTTACCTGTGAGCCCAGCATATCGCCTAAGATTTTCAAGGTGTGCTCTTCGGCAAAAAACAGTAGCGCATTCGCATCAAACGCTCCGCTAAAGCGTTGCGAAACTGCACCAACTCGACGTTTCTCATCAGATGATAATTTTTTTTCTCCAATCTCGGCAAGGCGACATATCTCAATCTTAGGCACCGTCAACTCTACACGATCATTAACAATTTCACTAAAACTGGCCGCCGCGCGACTTACGCCGACGTTAAATAGCTCGGTGAGCGCGTCCATCTGTAACTCTGATAACTGCGTCATGGCTCTAATTCAAAGAACTCGAGTGCTTTTACGATAGACTTTTCGGTTATAGGCTTGGATACAAATTGCGCACCTAACTTGGCAGCATGGGTCCGGTAGTACTCCTGTGTATTGGCCGAAAAAATCGCTATACGAATATTCGGGTATTTGAGGAGAATCTGTTCGGTTGCATCGGTGCCGAGCATGCCCGGCATGTTGATATCCATCGTGCAAAAATTAGGCATATTTTGATCAACGCTTTCCAGCGCCTCTTCCCCACTGGCCGCCTCGATAATAATCCAATTAGGATGCTGGGCTAACACCATAGAGCGGATCATCATGCGCGATAGACGACTGTCATCGACGATGAGTAATATTTTAGCGCTATTATCTTGAGTCATAGTATTGCTGTATGGCCTATATCAAATTAATCAACCCCATATTAACAATATGGTTAATAAAAAAAGCCCCCGTATTACGGGGCCTTCAGGGATGTAGTCAGATAGTAAATCCAACCTTTCATTTATTGTGTCCGCTAGAAGGGAATATCATCATCAAACCCGTCAAAGTTATTTGATGGGGCACCACCACCTTGCTGCTGTGGAGCAGGTGCGCCGCCCTGTGGAGCGCCACCACCTTGTTGTTGACCTCCACCTTGTGGGGCATAGTTATTCTGTTGAGCCGGAGCGCCTTGAGGAGCACCCTGACCTTGTGGAGCACCACCAAAGTCTGCACTGCCTCCGGCACGGCCACCGAGCATCTGTAGATCATTAGCGACCACCTCTGTGGTGTAACGATCCTGACCCTGCTGGTCTTGCCATTTACGGGTCTGGATTTTACCTTCGATGTAGACCTGTGAGCCCTTCTTGAGATACTCGCCCATAATCTCGGCAAGACGACCAAAGGCGACTACGCGGTGCCACTCAGTCTTCTCTTGATTTTGTCCGGTGTTTTTGTCCTTCCATTGTTCGCTGGTGGCGATGGTCAGGTTGGCAACTGCTTTGCTGTCTGCGGTGTAGCGCATCTCAGGGTCTTTCCCCAGATTGCCTACCAGAATTACTTTGTTTACACCCCTAGCCATTACTTCTCTCCACTATTTTGTTGAATAATTTGATCTAGCCGTTGCTGATCGAGTTTTTGAGAGTCTACCTTAAGATAGGCCACCTCGTCACTGCCATCGATCGTTACCTCGGCAACTCCCGCAACCTCTCTTAAAAGTTTTTCTAACCCCTGAGCCGATTCACGACTCATGGCCCCAACCTTTATCAGGTATGGCTTAAGGTAGCGTGGCTGCTGCATTGATAGGGCGACGATAAACCAGAGCGCCAGTGCCGCGCTACAGAGCATAAACAGTCCATTTGCCCCCATGACTCCATAAATGGATCCGCCCAGAACCCCTCCAGAAAAGGCCCCTAGAAATTGGCTCGTTGAGTAGACGCCCATTGCCGTCCCTCTGCTTGCCGCAGGGGCAAATTTAGAGACCAGCGACGGCAGGCTCGCTTCAAGTAAATTAAAGCCACTAAAAAATAGCCACAACAGGATACCGATGACCCAAAGCTCCGCACCAACCCACGCCAGTGCGGCCTGAACGAGCATGAGCAAGGCGATGGCACCAACAAACACCAACTTCATCTTGCGCCGTTTCTCGGCAATAATAATGAACGGAATAATCACCGCCATGGCCAACACTAACACCGGCAGGTAGAGCATCCATTGATCATTCCCCGCAAGCCCGCTATCCCTCAGCATGAAGGGGATTGCAATAAAGCTCGCTGAGAGCACCATGTGCAGTGTGAATATTCCAAAATTGAGGCGCATTAATTGGCTATCTTTTAGAATTGCACCAAACAGAGCCGGTTTCGCTTCGGTATCGTGATGGAAATGAGCCGCTTTGGGGTTAGGCACAATCCAAATCAGCATGATGATACCTAACCCACCCAAGATGGCGGTTAATCCAAACAGACCCGGTACTCCAATTATGCCGTTGAGAAGAGGTCCCAACACCATGGCTGCAACAAAGGAAAAACCGATGCTCATCCCGACCATTGCCATCGCTTTGGTGCGATGCTCCTCTTGAGTTAAATCGGAGAGTAGTGCCATCACCGCTGCCGCAACAGCCCCGGCGCCTTGTAGGGCTCGTCCAATAATAATTTCTTGAATCGTTTCAGCGTTCGCCGCAAAAATGCTACCCATAATAAAAATGAGCAGCCCAAAGATAATGACCGGCTTACGTCCCCATCGGTCAGAGGCCATCCCAAACGGGATTTGTAACATTGCCTGAGTGAGCCCATAGATGCCGATCGCCAGACCGATCTGTATCGGAGTCACTTCGCCGAGACTATCGGCATAGATGGCGAAGA
>JAOTST010000238.1 GCA_029864785.1 Chromatiales bacterium
AGCATGGATCTGACTAGTTGCCGATCCATACTCAAGTCTGTTTATGAGCGGTCCGAGGAGATCAACCTGCGAAGCTTTGTCGTTACTTTTTCGCACAAGCTCTTCTATAGATATGACGGCCTCATTCTGAACCATCTCATCATCACTGCTGAGTAGTTCGATCAAAAGTTCCTGAACCGTATCACTCTTTAGATTGGCTAGCATACGAATGGCAAGCATCTGAACATCTTGGGCAAGGGGAAGGGATGTTATTTTTTTTCTGCGACCAGATGATTTTTTCTGAGTATCAATGATGTTGTAGAACTCTTGTAGCGCAGCATCTTCACTTTCTTCATCAGTCTCCTCTGGAGGCTCTTCAATTTTTGATGAACCATCCTCGTTAAACTCGGCCTCCATTTCTGTGTTGCGTTGTAATATGGCATCCAAAGTAGAAACCGTTTTCTCTTCGCTGGGAGTCGCTTCATTGGCGATATTAGCGGCGGCTAGCTGACTCTCTTCTGAATCGATTTCAGCGGATGCTTGGGATGCTTCCTCTTCATTCTGTTCGGATAGGTCACCGTTTTCGTTTTCGTTACTCTCTACCTCTGCCTCCTCCTGGATCAGTTCACGACTGGCTGCCGAAAGCAGAGTTTTGATGACCGAGTCATCGGTCGCCTTATTCTCTTCAATGATCTGTGAAAGTGCCTGAAGTGCCCCCAATCGTACCGGTTGTTGAGGGGCGGTAATGGCGGTTATCAGTGCTTCAATGATCTCTTTAGAACACTGCGGCATTGTACCCAGGGCAAAAGCAGCCTGACGACGTACACTGGGTTGAATATCATTTCGGGCTAAAGTGACCAGTAGATCGGGAACAACGGATTGATCCTGTAGTTTAGCAACAGTGTCGCATGCCACTTCGGCAACGGCTGCGGTGTCATCTGAAAGTGCTTTGTGGATTGCTCGCTGGAGTGGAGTGCTGAAGGCCTCAATACGGCTAAAGTTGGCGATAAACTGGAGTGCAGTGATGCGTACCTGAGAGTCGACGTCGCTCAACAGAGGTAGAAGCTTCTCGCTGATCTGTTGACCATTAATAAGCCCTGCCCCATCCTTGCCCAACAGCGCGATGGCCTCAATAGCTGCGGTCTTCACCTCAGGGTCGGGATCGCGAAGATAGACCAATATGGCTTTGATATATTGAGTCGCCTGACGCTTGGCGAGAGATTGAAGTGTGGCTTCACGTACCTCGCCGGCACTATCTAATAGCCCCTCAGCAAGAGTTGATAGCGACTCTTTGGTGGATGCGTGTCCAAAGGCCTGTGCGGCGCGTCGACGATCACGATCAGGGGCGCTTTTGAGACGTTCTCCCAGCAGTTCATGACCGCTTCGGCCAATCTGGGCGAGGGCGGTGAGTACCTCGCTTTCAATGTCCTGATGATCATCTGAGGTGATAATCTCTTTCATAATGGGTACAGATTTTTCTATCCCCAGTTGACCGAGAGCCTTAACGGCATTGAGCTGCATATCCCAGTAATCATCCCATTCGCCCAGAAATTCAAGATTTTCTGGACGGTTCTGGGCGATATTGAGCAGCACCTCGACAGCGTTGGCATTATCAGTATTCTGTAGGGCTATCTCACCAATCGCATTGACAACGGCGGTGCGTACATCACCGTCGGGATCGTTCTCAAGTGACTCAATGAGGCTGGGAACGGCCTCAGTGGAGCCGATCTTTCCCAAGTTCTCAGCGGCATCGATGCAGACATCAACATCTTCATCGCGTAGTGATTTGATCAGCAGAGGTACTGATTCCGTCGCTTTGAGGACACCGAGGGTGCGAATGACGTTACAGCGGTCGACCTCATCTCCACTTTGATGAAGACTCTCAAGGGCGGAGATGGTTTGATTTCGAAGATTCATAAGGGAGTAAAAATTCCGGTTAATACCAATAAATAATAGGTCTTTACTATGCAGTGAATATGCCAGAAATGAATTTAATTAATCGCCAATGCAATCAATGGCTACCAACAATATTGCCAGCACAATCACAGTATCAGATTGAACGATATGTTCAATAAGTAATCAATGAACCGTAAAAACAAAACGTATTGTTCATCTCTAGGAGGGCGTTGGGGATGAATAAACCGTTCAAAAAGTAAAATTATCGGTGGTCTGATTTGAACAATGGGGTTCAAGATAGACAAAACATCCCCTCAAACAGTGCAATATCTAGTTAAATTCATGAGGTGGCATGAATGTTGAATAACTATATCGGATAAGTGTAGCAATCCGCAGAGTCCCCGCCCAATTGAGGAGATCAACATGAGCAACGAGAAGAGAGATGAGCCGCAAAAGAGCAGTTGGGGACCCAAACTGTTCACGGCGACACTCGTTGGAATTTTGATCTTTTTCTGGTGGGTGCTGATCTACTCTGGCGGCATTGTCGTCCATCACGGTTAATGGGAATGGGAGGGGAGTTGTGAGTCTATTAAACGGCCTGATGGCCAATAAAGTTCTGGTGACCGTGGTTGCCTTTGTCGTGGTATTTGGCCTCTTTTATGGGCTTGACCACCTTATTATGGGGATGCAAGGGCTCCCTTTGAATGCTGATCTCTCTCCCGCTCAATGATGACTTCAATTGACGGCATGATGGCAGACGTACTATTCCGTAATCCTTTTTTCAGGAGTTGTAGATGATTAACTACTCATCTCGGCTGATACGTTCAGCTCTTTCTATCCTACTGTTTCTAATAGTTGTTAGTACCAGTGCGCTTTCAGGTAACGAGGCGCATGCTGTGGGTCTAGTGAGTGGTCATGGTAATGTTGAAGAGCGAATTTCCCCCGTTTCCCAGCTTCGACTCGTTGGCGATCCAGAACTTGCCCCAGTTGCTACGGCAGCCGCCACTGAATCCTCTGAACCCGAGTTGATTGCAGCACCGAGGCCGAAACGTGGTGACTACCCCAATATTGGTGTTAGTAGCCGAGCCGTGATCTGGATTGCCGCGCAGATGCACCTCTTCTTTGCCGCTCTGGTACTCGCTGTTCCGCTGTTTGTAGTTGGTATCGAGCTACTAGGTGTCTATACCAAAGATGAGCGCTATGACGATATGGCTCACGAATTTATGAAAATTTCGCTCACCGGCTACTCGATCACCGCACTGTTGGGTGGAACACTCACACTGGCGTTGTTCCTGCTATACCCGCAATTTATGGCCTATATGACCAGCGTCTTTGGGGCGCAGTTGATGGTCTATGCGATCCTCTTTTTCCTTGAGAGCTTCTTCCTCTACGTCTACTACTACGGGTGGGATGCACTACGTTATGGTGACAAGAAATGGGTTCATCTCTCTCTGGGACTGATGCTTAATTGTGCCGGTCTGACCATCATGGTGGTCTCCAACTCATGGACTACCTTTATGATGGCTCCATCGGGAGTGAACGAAGTGGGTGCCGTTGTCGGCAATATTTGGGAGGTGATGAAAGGCCCTCTATGGAATCCGATCAACCTA
>JAOTST010000239.1 GCA_029864785.1 Chromatiales bacterium
TAATCTATTAAAATGGGTAGTGAAGAGAAGCTAGGTGTAATAAGAGATCGGATCGACAGCCTCGATCAGCAGTTGCAGGATCTGATTAATGAGCGTGCAACGCTGGCTCAAAAAGTTGCAGAGATTAAACTTGAAGCGGGCGAGACGGGTAATTTTTATCGACCTGAACGCGAGATTCAGGTGTTGCGTAAGGTGCAAGAGCGTCAGGCGGGGCCGTTATCTAAAGAGGAGATGGCGCGTCTATTTCGAGAGGTGATGTCGGTTTGTCTTGCGTTAGAGCAGCCACTGACGGTGGCTTTTCTTGGACCCGAAGGAACCTTTACTCAGGCTGCAGCGCTTAAACACTTTGGGCACTCGGTCATTACCCAGCCACAAAAATCGATCGACGCTATTTTCCGTGAGGTAGAGGCGGGTAGTGTCGATTACGGCGTGGTTCCGGTTGAAAATTCGACTGAGGGGGTGATTAACCATACGCTCGATCAACTGGTCAATTCGTCTCTGAAAATCGCCGGTGAAGTGGCACTGAGAATACATGATCATTTAATGGGGCTGGGTACCGATCTGAGTCAGGTCAAGCGGGTCTACTCGCATGCGCAGTCACTTGCTCAGTGCCGCCAGTGGCTTAATCAACATGCCCACGATATTGAATTGATCGATGTAAGCAGTAATGCAGAAGCTGCGCGTAGGGCTTCTGAAGAGCCTAATTCGGCGGCAATTGCAGGAGAGATGGCTGCAGAGATTTATGGGCTTAATCTGATTGAAAAAAATATTGAAGACAACCCCGATAATACAACCCGCTTTTTGATCCTTGGTCGTAGCCCCGTGCCCCCAAGTGGTGATGATAAAACGGTGTTGTTGATAGCAGCTCAGAATCGACCAGGTGCGCTATTTGATCTGTTGAAGCCGTTGTCCAATAACAATATTTCAATGTCACGAATCGAGTCACGTCCTTCGCAACAAGCGATGTGGGAGTATATCTTTTTTGTTGATATTGATGGCCACTGTGAAGATGAGCCTATCGCTTTGGCGCTGGATGAGCTGAAGGCTCAAGTATCTCTGTTTAAAATTCTGGGTTCGTTCCCCAAGGCGGTGATGTAGTGATCGATTTTTTTGAAAAAGCATCAGCAGCTGTTGCCGCGCTGCGTCCCTATCAACCGGGCAAACCGATTGATGAGTTGGAACGCGAATATGGGGTAACCAATATTATCAAGCTTGCCTCTAATGAAAATCCTTTTGGGCCTTCGCGACATGCAATGAAGGCGATGAAGGCTTCACTTGATAGTATATGGCTCTATCCCGACGGAAACGGTTTTAAGCTTAAGGAGTCGTTGGCTCGCAAGCATTCGGTTGATACAGCTCAAATTACTCTGGGTAATGGCTCAAGTGATCCACTCGCCTTCATTCTTGGTGCGTTGGTTCAACCGGGTGATGAGGTGCTCTACTCGGATCACTCTTTTGCGATCTACCCATTAATTACTCAGGCCATTGGTGGTGTTGGAGTCTCTGCTCCCGCCCGAGATTGGGGATACGATTTGGATGCAATTCTTGAACGGATCAATGATAGAACTAAGGTGATCTTTATCGCCAACCCCAATAATCCGACGGGTACATGGCTCGATAAAAACAGTCTATTAGCGTTTATGCAGCATGTGCCAGAAGAGGTTGTGGTGGTGCTTGATGAGGCCTACTACGAGTATGCCGTTGATCTGGCCGGTGACGCATTTCCTGAAACCATTCCATGGATTGAGCAATTTCCCAATTTGATGGTGACGCGAACTTTTTCAAAGGCGTTTGCGCTTGCAGGTGCTCGGGTGGGCTATGCCATATCCAATCCACAAATTGCCGATCTGATGAACCGTATTCGCCCTCCATTTAATGTCAATTCAATCGCCCTTGCAGGCGCAGAGGCAGCACTGACGGATGTTGAACATCTCATGGAAAGTGTGGTGATGAATACGGTAGGAATGGGACAACTTGAGAAGGGGGTTAAGGCACTTGGACTTGACTATATTCCTTCGATTGGAAATTTTATTAGCATCGATTTTGGACAGCCCGCAGAGTTTGTCTATGAATCATTACTGCGTCATGGCGTCATTGTACGTCCTGTTGCCAACTACGGTATGCCAAACCACTTACGGATCACTGTCGGGCGGCCAGAAGATAATCTTCGGTTACTCGAAGGGATTGAACTGGCTCTGAATAAATAGATCTATCCCCCTTAACCTAATATTACTTAAGTACTTAATGATGATAATTATTATGATCCCTAAGGCGACCGCTGAGCAGATTGATACGGTCACCGAAAAGCTGAAACAGTTTGGCCTGGATAACCACATTTCTCGCGGCATTGAGCGTACCGTTATTGGTGCACCCGGAGATGAACACAAAGTTGATAAGGAGGCGCTTCAGGCTCTTCCTGGTGTTGAAAGGGTCATACGGGTCACGCAACCTTATAAAATTGTGGCGCGTACTTACCACGACTCAGATACGATTGTTGACATCAATGGTGTAAAGATTGGCGGGAAGCAGGTGCAGGTTATAGCTGGCCCCTGTTCTGTGGAGACGCAGGCTCAGATGGATGAATCTGCCAAAGCCGTTGCGGCTGCGGGTTGTCATTTGCTGCGTGGTGGCGCATTTAAACCACGGACCAGTCCCTACTCATTTCAGGGTGTTGGGGTCGATGGGCTGGACATGATGAAGCAGGCGGCTAAACCCTACAATATGCCGATAGTGACGGAACTCATGGATGTTCGTCAGCTTGATGCATTTATGGATAACAATGTTGATGTCATCCAGATTGGCACTCGCAACATGCAGAACTTTGATCTGCTTAAAGAGGTTGGACGAACCCACACGCCAGTCATTCTTAAACGGGGTATGTCGGCAACAATCAAAGAGTGGTTGATGTCTGCCGAATATATTGCCGCCGGAGGAAACCATAATATTATATTCTGTGAGCGAGGGATTCGTAGCTTTGAGACCTATTACAGAAACGTACTGGATGTAACGGCTATTCCCGTTCTTAAACGTGAGACGCATCTACCTGTGATCGTTGATCCTAGTCATGCGGGTGGCAAAGCCTGGATGGTTCCGGCGCTTTCTCGTGCGGCGATTGCCGCTGGTGCCGATGGGCTTTTGGTAGAGATGCACCCAACACCATGTGAAGCGTGGTGTGATGCAGATCAGGCGATTAGCCCCGAAGAACTCAATAAGCTGATGGGTGAGCTTAAGATGACCGCTGAAGCTATTGGACGCACGATATAGTCACGGCATCGAAATTAGCTATGAAGCACTCTGTTAAACAGATTACAGTTATTGGGGTTGGTTTGATCGGTGGCTCGTTTGCTTTGGCGTTAAAGGCAAACGGATGCACGGCAACGGTCGTTGGATATGGCCGTTCTGAGGAGAGCCTGAAAAAGGGCGTCGCATTAGGTGTTATTGATCGCTATGAAACCTCTATTGAGGCGGCAATCAACGGAAGTGA